>JANOKV010000579.1:0-3055 GCA_031419415.1 Hyphomicrobiales bacterium
CCGCGCTCGGCGCCTGGTTGCCCAGTCAGCCGGTTGGCGCTGCTGGCCCCGCTGTTGCGTCGGCCCCGGCCCAGACACCCGCGCAATCGGCGGCTGGAGCAGGGGCTGCGAACCTCGAACCTGCGGTGGCCGAATCGCGTCCCGTCAATACGAACACGACCGCGGCTCTGCCTCCGCGCGCAGACACTTCTGTCGCCGCTGCGCCGACGGTGACCGGAGCGCCGGGCGACGGCAATGTCGCGCTCGCCGAGGCCTTGCAGCGCGAGCTGTCGCGCCAAGGGGTTTCGTTGGTCGACAAGCCGGGTTCGTCCTATCGGGTCGAAGGCAAGGTGGTCGTCGGGTCGACGAAAGAGGGCAAGCAGCCCATCCAGATCGATTGGCGCGTCAAGGACCCGCAGGGCAAATCTCTGGGAACCGTCTCGCAGAAGAACGATATCCCGCCGGGCTCGCTCGATGGCGATTGGGGCAAGACGGCTGATGCCGCCGCCGCCGCCGCCGCTCAGGGAATCGTCAAGCTGTTGCCGCAGGCCAAGTCCACGAACTGAGCCGCCTGTTTCGCGGGTGTGGCGATGCTTCGGCCGTTGGCTTGGGCATCACCGGGCAATGGTTGTCCGCGTGCGCTCTGCGACGCGGGGGTGCTTTCGTGATGGTGGGGCGTGAGGGTGGCCCTCTGGCGACTGTTGCCGATGAGTTGATCGGTGTGGCGTTCGTTTCCCGATCACCGAAAATCTGTGAGCACTGACGTTTACACGCTTGGACGCGCTTGCTAAGAGGCGGGCAGATCGTCCGGAGGTCTGCCTCCGATCCGGGGTCAGTACGGCCATTAGCGGGATGCAGCCCCATGCCATTCGACGCTCAAGATCAACACCACGGTCGGGGCATTCCGCCGATCAAGCTGGTGGCTGGCAACAGCAACAAAGCGCTCGCCGAGGCGATCGCTGCGGGGCTGGGAATTCCCCTGACGAAGGGGGTCGTCAAACGCTTCGCCGATATGGAAGTGTTCGTCGAAATTCAGGAGAATGTGCGCGGCGAGGACGTGTACGTCCTGCAATCGACCTCGTTTCCCGCCAATGACAACTTGATGGAGATGCTGATCGTCGTCGATGCGCTCAAACGCTCATCGGCCCGCCGCATCACCGCCGTCATGCCCTATTTCGGGTACGCGCGGCAGGATCGCCGCCCTGGTCCGCGCACGCCGATCACCGCCAAGCTGGTCGCCAATCTGATCGAGCGCGCCGGCGTCGATCGCGTGTTGACGCTGGACCTGCACGCTGGCCAAATTCAGGGCTTCTTCGACATCCCGACGGACAATCTGTTCGCCGCGCCGACCTTCGCGCGCGATATCCAGGAGCGGTTTGAAACATCGAAACTGGTCGTCATTTCGCCCGACGTCGGCGGCGTGGTCCGCGCCCGGGCGCTCGCCAAGCGCATCGATGTGCCGATCGCCATCTGCGACAAGCGCCGTGAACGAGCGGGTTCGGCCGAAGTGATGAACGTGATCGGCGATGTCGAAGGCATGCGCTGCATTCTGATCGACGATATCGTCGATTCTGGCGGCACGCTGGTCAGCGCCGCCAATGCGCTGTTGGCAAGCGGCGCGACCGAAGTCATCGCCTATATCACGCACGGTGTGCTGTCGGGCGGCGCGGTGTCGAAGATTACCAACTCGCGATTGAAAGAGCTTGTGCTGACCGACTCGATCGTACCGACCGAAGCGGTGAAGGCGGCCAAGAACGTGCGCGTGCTCACGATCGCGCCGTTGATGGCCGAAGCCATTACGCGCACGGCGAGCAACGAGAGCGTGTCGAGCTTGTTTTACTGAGCGCGCGGCAGCGTCAGGCAGCGTCAGGCGGGTCGGCGCAGCAGCAGGTTGACGTGGCCCATCTTGCGGCCAGGGCGGGCTTCACGTTTGCCGTAGAGATGAAGGCAGGCGTCGGGGCGGGCGGCGAGGCTCAGCCAGTCGTCGGCGTCGTGGCCGATCAGATTGACCATGTCAGCGTCCGAGTGCCGTTGCGTGCCGCCCAGCGGCCAGCCGGCGACGGCGCGAATGTGGTTTTCGAACTGCCCCACGGCGCAGGCATCCATCGTCCAGTGGCCGGAGTTGTGCACGCGCGGCGCGATCTCGTTGACGAGCAGCGGCTCGGGCGCGTTTGGCCCCAAGTAGAACATCTCGACGGCAAGCACGCCGACATAGTCGAGTGCTTCGGCAATGCGACCCGCCATCGCGCAGGCGGCGCGTTCGATGTCGGCGGGCAATCCCGATGGCACGACGGAGCGGCGCAGGATGCCGTCGGCGTGTTCGTTGCGGGGCACGTCATAGCAGGCGATCGACCCATCGAGGCCGCGCACCACGAGGACGGATACCTCGCAGATAAAGGCGATGCGCTGCTCGAGCACGCACGCCACGCCGCCCAGAGCGTGAAACGCACTGCTCAATTCCGGACCGCTGGCGATGGAGACTTGGCCCTTGCCGTCATAGCCCAAGCGGGCCGTTTTGAGGATCGAAGCGGAGCCCCACTCGGCCAGCGCGGCTTGCGCTTGGGCGAGCGCTTGCGCGGTCGGCAGATCGACGAAGGGCGCGACACTGATCCCCAGGTCCCGGATGAAGATTTTTTCGGCGGCGCGGTCCTGCGCCATCGCCAACGCCAGCGGCCCGGGGCGCACCGGCACGCGCTGGGCGAGATGCTGGGCGGCATCGACGGGCACGTTTTCGAATTCATAGGTGACGACATCGACGCTGCGCGCGAACTCGTCGAGCCGCGCCAGATTGGCGTAGCCGCCGATGGCATGCGTGCCGGCGACGTCGAGTGCGGGACCGGCGTCATCGGCATAGACGGCGGTGCGAAAGCCCAAGCGACTCGCGGCCTGCACCAGCATTTTGCCGAGCTGGCCCGATCCCAGAATGCCGATTACCGAACGTGGGGGAAGGGGGGCTGGTTTGATCGTGGCGGGCGTCATCGGTTCAGACATCGGAAACCGGGACATCGGCGATGCTCGCCGTTTGCGCGGCCCGCCATTCGCCGATGCGTTTGGCGAGGGCGGCATCGGACAGGGC
>JANOKV010000580.1:0-4155 GCA_031419415.1 Hyphomicrobiales bacterium
GATGGGCACATGCTCGGCTTGAGCGATCAATCGCCCTTCGGGGTCGCACAACGCCGTGGAAAAATCGCGGCTCGAGTTCAAGATTTGCGAATAAGCCGTTCGCAACATCGCCTCGCCCATTTCCTCGACGATGGCGCGCAACCGGTGCTGGATCACCGACACCGTAATCGGATCGACGGTCGTCATGTGGGCTAACCTCGCCTCGCCGGACGACGGGACAGGAGTGTCCAAGGCATCGTCAGATCAATACGATGGGGCAGCGCTAGCGCTTTTGGCAAGAGTGGGGGTGACACAAGCGCTCTCCGCCCCCGATTTTCGCGATGGCGGGAAGCGGTGCTATCGTGATGTGTCGAACGCGGGCTCGTCCCGTACAGAGGTGCCGCGATGCAATATACGACACTGGGAAAGACAGGCCTGCGGGTCAGCGTGGCCGGTCTGGGATGCGGGGGCAACAGCCGCATCGGGCTCGGCACGGGCAAGACCGAGGATGAGTCGATTGCGCTGGTGCGGGCAGCGCTCGATCTGGGGATTACCTATTTCGATACCGCCGAGGTCTATGGAACCGAAACCATCTTGGGCAAAGCGATCGCGCCCCACGAGCGCGCGAATGTGGTCATTTCGACGAAGGGTCGAATCCGCCGCGCAGGGGAACCTATCCCTGCGTCCGAGGTGGTGGCGAGCCTCGACAACTCTCTGGCCACTCTCAAAACCGACTACGTCGACGCCTACCTGCTACACGGCGTGCCGCCCGAATTGCTCGACCATGCGCGCGAGCACATCGCCCCGGCGCTGCTGAAGGAGAAGGACAAAGGCAAAGTGCGCCACATCGGCATTACCGAGACGGCGGCGAACGATGCCGACCACGCAATGCTCGACCGCGCATTGGATGACCCCGTATGGGAGGTCGTCATGCTGGCGTTCCATCTGATGAACCAGAATGCGCGCCAGATCGTCTTTCCGCGCACGCAGAACGGGGGCGCTGGCACGCTGCTCATGTTCGTGGTGCGCAATATCTTCTCCAAGCCAGACGTGCTCGCTGAAACGGTGGCGGCAATGGTCGCCGAGGGCAGGCTACCCTTCGATCTAGGAGCTGACGATCCACTCGGCTTCCTCGTCCACAAGGGTGGTGCTGGGAGCCTGCTCGACGCCGCTTACCGGTTCGCCCGCCATGAACCCGGTTCCGATGTGGTCCTGTTCGGCACCAGCAGCATCACCCACCTGAACAGCAACGTCGCATCGATTCTGGCGCCGCCGCTTCCAGCGGTCGATCTCGCTCGCTTGGCTCAGTTGTTCGGCCACTTGACGGGCGTCGGCCTCGACGCCCCCGATTACATCAAAGCCGACCGATCTCGTTGGGCCGGAACGAAGGGGTGAGCGGGCGACGGCCGATCCCGCATTTCGTCACTCGGCTTTGGCCAATCCGATATCCGTCAAATACTTCCGCTCCTTCTCCGCCAGGTCCTTGTTGAAGGCCGCATAGGTCGCCGTATCCATGTAGCGATCCTGCATGTTGAACTTCTTGCGGACTTCGATCGTCTTGGGGTCCTCCATGGCCTCCTTGATGGCATCGTGCAGTGTCTTGACGATCGCCGGGTCCACGCCCTTGGGGCCCGCCATGCCGTAGGGGCTGTCGAACACGAACGGGAAACCGACCTCGGTCAAGGTAGGAACATCGGGCAGCCGCTCGAGCCGCTTCTCGGTCCACGCAGCGAGCGCGCGAATGTTGCCCGCCTCGATAAGCGGATAGGCTTCCGACCCGCCAGCAAAACACATCACGTGGCCGCCTTCGAGCGCCGTAACGGACTCGATCGTGCCCTTGAAGGGCACCTGGGTCCATTGCACACCCGCATGCTTGGCGATCAGCTCCATGCCGATGTGCAAAGAGGTGCCGCTGCCCGGTGAACCGTAGGTGACTTTGCCCGGATTGGCCCGGGCGAAGTCGATCAAATCCTTCATCGACTTGAACGGGCTGTCGGCCCTGACGCCAGTGACGAACTGAAAGCCCGACATGTGCACGATCCAGGAGAAATCCTCGAGCGGCTTCCAGGTTACCTTCTGCATGATCGGCAGGCGGAAAATCGTAATTGGAATGTGGCTGATCGTGTATCCGTCGGGTTTGGCTGTGGCGACCATGGTCGCTGGACCCAAGGTACCCGAAGCGCCCGTCTTGTTGTCGACGATCACCGGCTGGCCGAGGATACGGCCCATCACATCAGCCAAAGAGCGATGCCAAATGTCGGGACCCGAGCCCGCAGGCCATCCCATGATGAGCGTAATGGGCTTCGATGGATATTTTGCCGTCCCCTGTCCGATTGCCGGCATCGGCATTGCCGTTCCCGTCACGGAAGCTGCAGCCAATGCGAGAAATTCGCGACGACGGATTGTCATGTCTGGACCCTTTGATGCGGATACGTTCGGTCTTGCCAGGAGATTGCTATCCAATCACTGTTGCATCCATCATCACAAATGAAAGCATCAGCGACGACAGCGCCCACAGTTGCAGAACATTTTTGCGATGTCATGACCTTTCGGTGAAGTACCGATGCACAGGGACCATCGGCAAGATCAGGGCACCCACGCACGCGCGACGCCCCAGATCTCCCCGGTTGCTCAATCTGGCGCATCGGCCATGATGGGCCTCACTCGGTATTCCAGCTCGATCCAATCAGGAGACGCCCCCATGAATCTCGAAGGTAAGGCCGGCATCGTCACGGGTTCCGGGCGCGGCATCGGCCGCTCGATCGCCATGCTGATGGCCAAGGAAGGCGCCAGCGTCGTCATCAATGATCCCGGCGCGGGCCGCAACGGAGAAGTCACGGGCGAGCGCCCCGCCGATGAAGTCGTGGCCGAGATCGTCAAAGCCGGTGGTAAAGCCGCCGCCAACTACGATTCCGTCGCCGATTATGCCAGTGCGGGACGCATGGTGCGCCAATGCGCCGACACGTTCGGCAAGATCGACTTCGTGGTCAACGCGGCCGGCATGCTGCGTGAACGCATGATCTGGAACATGACAGAGGACGACTTCGACTCCGTCATCAACGTGCATCTCAAGGGCACGTGGAACATGTCCCACCACGCGATCAAACTGATGCGTGGCGAACGCTTCGGTCGCATCGTGAATTTCTCGTCGGACGCGTTCAAGGGCTCGGTCGGCCAGTGTAATTACGCAGCGGCGAAGGCCGGTGTCATCGGCTTGACGCGCACGATCGCACGCGAATGCGGCCGCTATGGCATCACGGCCAACGCCATGTGCCCCTTCGCTGCCACGCGCATGACGGTCAACGATGCGGTCATCGCCAACTGGAAGCGCCGCCTCGAGTCCGGACTACTCTCCCAAGCCGAATTCGAATCACGCATGGCGATGCCCGGTCCCGATTACGTCGCGCCCATGGTCGCCTATCTGTGCACAAATGCAGCGAAAGACATCAACGGCCAGATCTTCCACGCCGAGCGTTCGCACTACCACACCTACTATTACGGCGAGGTACAGCGCTCCATCTACAAGTACGAGAACGACGGCCTGTTCACGGTCGAGGAATTGATCGACTTGATCCCTGGCTCGCTGATGGCAGGCATTCCCAACGTCGCGCCGGCAGAAGAGGCGTAGGGAGCCTGTCGCTAAAACAGCCTCGTTCGGGCGGTGGCCGAGATAGGCCATCGCTCGAGACCCTGCTTTGCTTCTGCCGTCACAAGCCGGATATTTCGCGCCGCACGATTGCGGCACCTTGGGCCAGCGCTTGCAGCTTGCCGAAAGCGACATCGCGCGGAAGATATTTCATGCCGCAGTCGGGTGCCGGCACCAAGCGGTCGGCGGGCACGTGCTTCAAGCCGGCACGAATGCGCTCTGCCACCGTCTCCGCCGTCTCAATGCGCAGATCGCCCAAATCGAGCACCCCGAGCATGACCTTCTTGGGCGCCAATTCTTTCAGCACGGCCAAGTCGAGCTTGGGTTGAGCGGACTCGATGGAAAGCGTGTCTGCGCGACTGTCGGCGAGTTCTGCGAGAAACGCATAGCCCGTCGGTTTGGTGTCTCCCGGCACGACGGCGGCATAGCCGAAGCAAATGTGCACGACGGTCGGCACCGTTATCCCCTGCAGCGCGCGATTGATCGCCTTCACGGCGTACCGCTTGGCGGCAGCCGGATTGTTGCGCACC
>JANOKV010000581.1:0-4653 GCA_031419415.1 Hyphomicrobiales bacterium
GTCGATCCGACGTTGCAGGGCTTGCGCTCGATCCCCTCCATCGCGTGGGTGCCATTGTTCATTCTATGGCTGGGCATCTACGAGGCCTCCAAAGTCACCCTGATCGCCGTTGGCGTGTTTTTCCCGGTGTACCTGGGCGTCATGGGCGCGATCGCATCGGTCGATCGCAAAATCGTCGAAGTCGGCCGGATTTTTCGCCTGTCGGGACTGGCCCTGGTTGGTCGGATTCTTCTGCCGGCCATCCTACCGGCCTATGTCGTCGCCTTGCGCGGTGGGCTCGGCTTGGGGTGGATGTTCGTTGTCGCCGCTGAATTCATGGGCGCTTCGGAGGGCTTGGGTTATCTGCTCGTCGACGGCCAGCAACTGGGCAAGCCCGACCAGATCGTGGCGGCCATCATCGCGTTCGCCGTGCTCGGCAAACTCGCCGATGGCCTGCTGGCGGCAGCCTTTCGACCGTTCCTGCGGTGGCAGGACGCATTCCAGGCCGGTCCGTCATGAGCGCCCCGAGCACGGGTTCGGCGGCGACCCTCGAAATCGATCAGGTCAGCAAAATTTACGCCAATGGCACGCAGGCCCTGCACGTAGTGTCGCTTACCGTTTCGGCTGGAGAGATCGTCGCCGTGATCGGCGGTTCGGGATGCGGAAAGAGCACCTTGTTGCGCATCGTCTCTGGGCTCGATCGTCCGACGGCGGGCGTTGTCACCGTCGGCCGCCAGCGCATCACCCAGCCGCTCCCCGAAGTCGGCATGATCTTTCAAGAGCCGCGGTTGTTGCCCTGGCTCACAGTGGCCCAGAACGTCGCGTTTGGCATCGATACCCTGCCGCGCGCCGAGCGGGACAATCGTGTCGCGGCGGTGCTCGACAAGGTTGGACTGGCCGAGTACGGGCCGCGCTGGCCGCGTGAATTGTCGGGGGGTCAAAGTCAACGCGTCGCCATTGCCCGCGCCCTCGTCGCGCGTCCCAGCGTGCTGCTGCTCGACGAACCCTTCTCGGCGCTGGACGCCTTCACGCGTCTCGACCTCCAGGAGCATTTGCTGGACTTATGGGCGGAGACCCGGCCGACGCTGGTCCTCGTGACCCACGATATCGACGAAGCCCTGCTGCTGGCCGATCGGATCGTCGTCATGCGACCTGACCCGGGCCGCATTGCAATAACGCTGCCGATTAACCTACCGCGCCCCCGCGATCGGCTCGCGGTCTTCTACGAAGACGAGAAACGCCGCGTCCTGCGTGCGCTGGACGAAACTCTGTCCTATCGCCACGCGCGCAAAGTCGACGTCGACAGCTACGACATCTGAACGCGCGCGGAATCGGGTTCATCGCCGACGGCTCACGCATGGCGCGTTTCAACGCCCTTGCCGTCATTGAAACTCCCGGCGAATAATGCTTCGGGCGACCGTCGGTCCACCGGTCTCGATGCGAAGGGGTAATGGTCATGCCGCGGCATTTCGGAATTCTGGTGCCCTCCACGAATACGACCTGCGAGATTGAGTTCTGCCGGTTGGCGCCTGACCTGCAAGTCCACACTGGGCGTGTGGGCAAAGCCTCGAAAATTCCGTTCTCGCCCGGCCTCGATGCGGACGTGGCCTATCAATCGCAATTGCTGGGTGATGCGAAGGTCGAAGTCATCGCGCTGGCCCAAACCTCGGCGAGCCTTTTTGCCGATGACTACGATGCGGCCACCGTGCAGCGCATGACGGAGGCTTCGGGTGTCCCCTCCTTCACGTCGGCGCAAGCCGTCGGTCGCGCGCTGCGCGCGCTCGGCACGTTGCGGATCGCCATGGCGACGCCCTACTCGGAAGACGTGATCGCGCGCGCCAAACGCTACTACGAGATGAAATACGGCATCACCGTCGTGGCGACAGAAAGCTTAGGGGCGACCGATAGCTACGCGATTGGAAAAATGGATGCGAACATGGCCCAGGCCGCATTCGAGCGTATCGACCGGCCAGACATCGATGCGTTGCTGGTTCCGGGCGGAAATTTTCCCACGATGGGCTGGATCGATCCGTGGGAGCAGACATTCGGCAAGCCGGTCATCACCACCAATCAAGCGACGCTGTGGGGTGTGTTGGGCGCCATGAAACGAACCGCGCCCATGTCCGGAATGGGACGACTATTGGAGCAGATGCCCCAGGGCTGATGTGGGCGGAAGCGCTCAGGCCCGACGATCGCGCCGCAGTCACGCGATCACGATGCAGCGCCGGAATATCCGCGATACCAGGCCACGAACTGGCGCATGCCGTCCTCGATGGAGGTGATGGGTTTGAAGCCCGTCACTGCCGTCAACGCCTCGATATCGGCATAGGTGCGTTCGACATCGCCGGCCTGCATCGGTAGAAAATTGATCTGCGCTTTTCGCCCCACGGCCTCCTCGATACAGTGGATGAACTGCATCAACTCGACAGGCTGCGAGTTGCCGATGTTGTAGAGCCGGTACGCCGCCCGTGACGTGGCGGGGTTGGGCGCAGCGCTGTTCCAGGTCGGATCACCGACAGCAGGGTGATCGAGCGTGCGCAGGACGCCGTCAACGACATCGTCGATATAGGTGAAATCCCGCGCGTGATGGCCATTGTTGAACACGTCGATTGGCTCGCCAGCGATAATCTTGCGGGTGAAAATAAAGGGCGCCATGTCCGGTCGCCCCCATGGCCCGTAGACGGTGAAGAAGCGCAAGCCCGTGACGGGGATGGCGTAGAGATGCGCGTAGGCGTGCGCCATCAGTTCGTTGGCTTTCTTCGTCGCCGCGTAAAGGCTCACCGGATGATCGACGTTCTGGTGGACGCCGAACGGCATCGCGGTGTTGGCGCCATAGACAGAACTCGACGAGGCGTAGACGAGATGCTGGACGCCATGATGGCGGCAGCCTTCGAGGATGTTGAGAAACCCCGTCAAATTGGAGTCGGCGTAGGCGTGCGGATTTTCGGCTGCGTAGCGCACACCGGCTTGGGCTGCAAGATTGACGACCCTATCGGGGCGATCGTCTTTGAAAAGAGCCGCCATCCGTTCGCGATCGGCCAGATCGGCTTCGATGAAGCGGAACCGATTGTGGGGGCGCAGAATGCCGAGCCGCGCGTGCTTGAGGCCCACATCATAGTACGCGTTGAGATTGTCGAGGCCGATGACATCTTCGCCGCGCTCGAGCAGCGCCTGGGCTGTGTGGAAGCCGATGAAGCCAGCAGCGCCGGTGACGAGAACGGTCATTTCACGGGGATCCTGGCTATCGTAATTAGGCCACCGGAACCACACGGTAAGCGGGTCGAAAGCTTGAATGTGTCATCCCGCGATGTATTCGCGGGATGACAGGTTTCAAGACGTAAGGCTCAGGACGCCATGGCCTGCGCATTGGGGCCGCGCGAGCGTTTGGCGATGAGCTTGTTCAACGCCGTCACGTAAGCGCGCGCCGAGGCCACCATCGTGTCGGTGTCAGAACCCCGGCCCGTCACCTGCTTGCCGTTTTCCTCGAGCCGCACCATCACCTCGGCTTGCGCGTCGGTGCCTTCGGTCACGGCCATCACCTGATAGAGCGGCAGCCGCGCCTCGTGCGGCACGATCATCTTGATCGCCTTGAAGATGGCGTCGACTGGACCGTCACCTGTCGCCGTCTGGGTTTGATGCGTGCCCTCGACATCGAGAGTGATGGTCGCCTTCTGCGGGCCACCGGTGCCGGCGATCACTTCGAGCGCCACGACGCGAATGCGGTCGTATTGGCTCGCGACTTCTTGGTCGACCAGCGCCTCGATGTCCTCGTCGAACACCAGCTTCTTCTTGTCGGCCAGGTCCTTGAAGCGGCGGAAGGCGTCCTGGAAGGCGTTGTCGCCCAGCTCGTAACCGAGCTGTTTGAGCTTGTCGCGGAACGCTGCGCGGCCTGACAACTTGCCCATCGACAGCGTCGACTTCGAAAGCCCGACGCTTTCAGGCGTCATGATCTCGTAGGTCTCGACGTTCTTCAGCATGCCGTCCTGGTGAATGCCGCTTTCGTGCGCGAACGCGTTCCGGCCGACCACGGCCTTGTTGTACTGCACCGGAAAGGCGGCAACCGCGGCGACGAGCTTCGACACGCGCGTGAACTTGGTGGCGTCCACTTCCGTCCAGTAGGGCAGAATGTCCTGGCGCACCTTCAACGCCATCACGATCTCTTCGAGCGCGGCGTTGCCGGCGCGTTCGCCCAGGCCGTTGATGGTGCATTCGATCTGGCGTGCACCCGCGCGCACACCAGCCAGCGAGTTCGCCACCGCCATGCCGAGGTCGTTGTGGCAGTGCGTCGACCAGACGACCGTGTCGCCACCGGGCACTTCCAGGCGCAGTTTCTTGATCAGGTCATGATATTCTTCCGGCACCGAATAGCCGACGGTGTCGGGAATGTTGATCGTCGTCGCGCCCTGCTTGATGGCGATTTCGCAGCAGCGGAAGAGCACGTCCCACTCCGTGCGGGTCGCGTCCTCGGCGCTCCATTCGACGTTGTCGGTGTAGTTGCGGGCGCGCGACACGCTCGCGCCGACAGCCTCGATGACCTGCTCGGCGTCCATCTGCAGCTTCCACTTGCGATGCACGGGGCTCGTCGAGATGAAGGTGTGGATGCGGGGACGCTTGGCGAACTTCACCGCCTCGCCCGCGCGGTCGATGTCGGCAAAGCTCGAGCGCGACAGCCCG
>JANOKV010000582.1:0-8518 GCA_031419415.1 Hyphomicrobiales bacterium
CCCGTTGGCGCGCCTTGTCCTCGATCTGCCGAATGAACGCTCCCTGCATGATCGGCCGGTTCCCCGCACGGGCGGCATCGGTTTGATGGTGGCTGCAGGGGTAACGTGGTGGGCGCTATCGGAGCAGTCTCTGCCGGGTGTCGCGGCCCTTGCGGGCGCACTTGCCGCCCTGTTCTTTATCGATGATGTGCGTGGCCTTGCCGTCCCTCTCCGTTTCGGTTCCCAGCTTCTTGCCGCCGCCACATTCGTGACGCTGAGCGGCGCACATTCGTTCTGGCTGATGCCTTTTCTCCTTGTCGGCATCGTCTGGTCAGCCAATCTCTACAACTTCATGGATGGCGCCAACGGGCTCGCCGGTGGCATGGCCGTCGCGGGTTTCGGCAGCTACGCGCTCGCGGCCCATATTGCAGGCGACCCCGAAGTGGCGGTCGTGGCGGCGATCGTTGCTGGCGCGGCGGCGGGTTTCCTGGTTTGGAATTTCGACCCGGCCCGCATTTTCCTGGGCGACGCAGGCTCGATACCGCTCGGCTTTCTAGCCGCAGCGCTCGGCATCGTCGGGTGGAGCCGCGGGTCATGGCCCTTCTGGTGGCCGTTGTTCGTATTTTCGCCGTTCGTCGTCGATGCGTGCGTGACGCTCCTCCAGCGCGCGCTGCGCGGCGAGCCGCTCACGCAGGCGCATCGATCACACTATTACCAGCGCTTGGTGCGCATCGGCTGGAGCCACCGTCGCCTGGCGCTCAGCCAGTACGGGCTCATGCTCGCCGTTGCCGCGACAGCACTTGGCCTGCGCACCGCCTCTGCGGTCGCCGTGGGGCTGGCGCTCCTGTTGTGGGGCGCTGTGTACCTCGCCATGGCGGTCGGCATCGATCGCTGCTGGCACGCTCGCGCCGCCAGCAGCGATTGATCAGTACGTCGCCCGTCCACCGGAAATATCGAGCACCGTCCCTGTCGTGAACGAACAGTCCTCGGAGGCCGCGAACGCAATCAGCGCCGCCACTTCCTCCACTTGAACGAAGCGTCCGCGCGGAATTTTCGACAACATGAAATCGATGTGGGTTTGCGTGATCTGGTCGAAGATTGCCGTTTTGGCGGCTGCCGGTGTGATGGCGTTGACCGAAATGTTGCGTGTCGCCAGCTCTTTTGCCAGTGACTTGGTCAGCGCGATGACACCCGCCTTGGAGGCCGAGTAGTGGGCTGCATTGGGATTGCCCTCTTTGCCCGCGATCGAAGCGATATTGACGATGCGGCCATAGTCCTGCGCGATCATGCCGGGCACCACGGCCTTGGCGCACAGGAAAGGACCGTCGAGATTGATGCGCATCACTTTTCGCCACTCCTCCAGAGACGTTTCCCAGGTCGGGGCGACCGCGCCGGCAATGCCCGCATTGTTGACCAGGATATCGATGCGGCCCATGTCTTTGAGCGTGGATCGGCAGGCGGCCATCACCGATGCTTCGTCGGTGACATCACAAGCGTAGGCACGCACGGACGGCCCGACGGCGGCCGCCGTTTTCTCTGCGAGCTGCTTGTCGTGGTCCCAGATCGCGACGCGCGCGCCCGATTGCACGAACCGTTCTACGGTCGCGCGCCCGATGCCTTGCGCGCCGCCTGTGACGACACCGATGCGTCCCTTCAAATCGATTGCGTTGGCCATGAGTTCCTCCGATTGCGGTATGGGTCGGCGGCAAAACTATCACAACGCTGGGCCAGTCGTCCGCATGGGAACGGGTGGTCCGGTGGGGCATTCAACTGATCTGAGAGACGGCGTTGGCCCGTCGGCGTCGAATCGCATACCTCCTCGCGGGACCGAAGTTCGTGAGGGGGTATCGTCATGTCGGAGTTCGTGGCAATCGCCAACCGTAAGGGTGGCGTCGGGAAATCGACGGTGGCCGTCATGTTGGCGCACGCGGCCGCAGCGTGGGGGGGAAAGCGCGTCCTCGTCGTCGATCTCGACACGCAGTGCAACGCCTCGCTCATGCTGATTGGCGGTGGCGGCTGGGACAAGGCGCGCCGCGCCGGAAAGACCATTGCCGACTATTTTTACGATCGCTTCGACAAGACCGCCGAGGACGAATCCGAATATGTCGTCAACAATGTCGGCGATATTGCTCACCCGCGCACATCGAAAGGCAAAGTCTCGTTGCTGCCCGGGTCGCTGATGCTCGAGGACGTGCAGGGTGAGCTGTTCTTGATGGTGGCCAAGAAGGATCTCGATGCCGATGCCGTCGGCGTGCAAGTGCGTGGGCGCATGAAGCGCATGGTCAAGCACTTTGGCATGGACTTCGATCTGGTCATTCTCGACTGCCCGCCGGGCTTGTCGTTTGCGGCCCTTGCGGCACTCGATCTCGCCAGCCGTGTCGTCGTCCCGTTCCGGCCTGATTTCGTGTCCCAGTTCGCGCTCGACCGTGTTGCGCTGCTGATCGAGCGGGTCGAGGACGCTGATCAGCTCGCCGATATCCCCTTTGCCAAGCGCCGTTATGCCTGCCTTCCAAACTATGTGAGAGGCGGGGGACGCGAACAACTCCTGCTCGACCAGATCGCGCTCGATCATCCCCTGTTGACGGCGCGCCTGCCGTTGCTCGACAGTGTGGCGCGGGCCTTCGACTGGGATGAAACGCGCAAATCGATGGATCAGAAGTACACTGACGCCCTGCCCCATCTGCGCACGCTCTACGACGAGGTGCTGGGCCCTCGACCCAAACTGGCGCGTGCAGGATGAAGCGAGAAATGACCAAAGGCAGCAAACCCCTTTGGGGCACATCGAAGGACGCCTATTTTCGGCGAACCTTGAAGACTGAAGCGGGGCTCGGCGCAGCGGCGTCCGAGCGCCTCTTCCGACGCTTGCGAGCGGAGATCGTGCAAGTGCGCTTGCGCGACGCCGCCTCCGAGGTGGTTGGGCCACCGCTCGAAGCTGCAACCGAACCCCACGCGATCGATGCGACGGCTGCGTCTGCGTTCGATCCTTATTCCCCCAACGTCGTCGTCGTCGTGCGGACAGTGGGTCGCGAGCGTGCGCTCGAGGCGCTTTCCCGCATCGATCGGGTGGAGCATCTGCGCCTGCTCGCCCGCGAACAACAATTGTCGATTGAAGCGGGGATCGACTCCCCGGCCGACATTCGCGCCGCCATCGTCTCGGCCGCCGAACGCCGCATCGCCAACCGGAGAGCGGCTGCCAGTTGAAGGCTCACCCCCGGATCTCTTCCGGAGCGAAGCGATAGGCTCGCGAGCAGAACTCGCATTTGACCGTCACCGCGCCGTCGGCTTCCTGCATGTCGGCGATATCGTCGATCGAAAACTCTTTCAAGAAGCGGTGAATACGCTCGCGCGAGCATCGGCAGCGCGCTGCTACGGTCGACTCCGTTCCAACGCGCACGCCCTCCTCGTGGAAGAGCCGCAACAGCAATCGTTCAGGCGACAGCATCGGGTCGATCAGCTCGTGATCCTGGACGGTGGCGGCAAGCGTCGACACGCGGTTCCAACCGTCGTCGTCATCGCCGTGCAGCCGCGCATCGCGCTCTTCCGGGCCTTCGTCGGGCTTGGGATCACCGCCGGCGACTGGTACGTGCTGCACCATGAGACCGCCCGCCCGCCACCGCCACTCGGCAGTGCCATCGGCTCCCCGCAGATACTGGCGGGCGACCGCCAACCGCAGAAACGTCGGCAATTGCTCGGACTGGCGGAAATAGGTGTGCGCCGCATCGCTGAGCGTACCACCATCGAGAGTGACGATGCCCTGGTGGCTCGCCTGATCACCACCGGTATCGATGGTCATCGCCATGCGACCAGTGCCGAGCAGGCGGCTGGAATCGACTGGCCCATGGCCCAAAGCCGCCACTCGCTCCGCGTCGAAGCTCGCATAGCCGCGCAGGGCGCTCGGCGCGTCATACTGCACGACGAGAAAGCCCAAGGGTCCGTCCGTCTTGGTCTGGACAATGAGGCGGCCGCCGTCGCCGATCGGGTGGCCGAGCAGGGCCGTCAAAGCCAAAGCTTCGCCGAGCACCTGGCGGACGGGATCGGGATAGTCGTGGCCGGCGAGCACCGTATCGACGACATCGCCCAATCGAACGATGCGGCCCGAGATGCGCGACTGCACCGTGCCGAATGGCAGAACGATGTTGTCGGCGCTTTCTAGCCGTGCGGCTCGCGACGGTTCGGTGCGCTCAGCCATGCGGGAGCGGTTCCTTTCACGCTTGGGCCTAAACAGCGTGGAGATAGGTTACGAAACGCCCAGACACCAGGCCAAGATCGCTTTCTGGGCGTGGAGGCGGTTTTCGGCCTCGTCGAAAACGACCGACTGCGGGCCATCGATGACCGACGCCGAAACTTCGAGCCCCCGGTAGGCGGGCAGGCAGTGCATGAAAACCGCACCGGGTGCTGCCTTGCTCATCAGCGCGTCGTCGACGGCATAGGGAGCCAGCAGTTGTTTGCGACGCGGCGCATCGCTCTGCCCCATCGAGACCCAAGTGTCGGTCACGACGCAATCGCTGCCGCGAACGGCTTCCAACGCATCATCGGTCAGAGAAACGTCGCCGCCATTTTTGCGAACCCAATCGAAGACGCGTTTGTCGGGATTGAGTTGGGGCGGACACGCCAAGCGTAACTTGAACCCGAAGCGGACTGCCGCGTGCATCCACGAGGCCGCGACGTTGTTGCCGTCACCAACCCAGGCGACCGTGCGGCCCGCGATCGGCCCCCTAGCCTCCTCGAACGTCATGACGTCGGCGATCACCTGACAGGGGTGGCTGACATCTGTCAGCCCATTGATCACCGGCACCGTCGCGTGCGCTGCATACTCGAGCAGCGACTCGTGCTTGTTGGTGCGCAGCATGATGACATCGGCATAGCGCGACAGGACGCGCGCCGTGTCGGCAATCGGTTCGCCGCGCCCGGTCTGCAGATCGGCATGGTTCAGCGCAATCGTCTGCCCGCCGAGCTGGCGCATGCCCACATCGAACGACACCCGCGTGCGCGTCGATGGTTTTTCGAAGATCATGACGAGGACTTTCTCGCCGATATCGGCCGGTCGCATGTCGTCAGGCACGCGCCGCCCTGCGCGCTTCATGGTATGCGCCATGTCGACGATTCGCCGCAGCACATCGGCCCCGATTTGATCGAGGTCGAGAAAATGGCGAACAGCCTGGGATGGCGGACGGTTCGCCGCGTCTGGGGTTCGAGTGAGCACGGGGGTTCGGCTTCTCTGGGAGTGCGAATGGTGCGGACGATGACGGTGTCAAGTTGCGGGTTTGGCCGCGACCTTGACGGTATTGATGGCTCGCGACAGGCGCGCGATGCCGTCTTTCATTTCGTCTTCGGTCACTGTCAGCGAGGGCAGCATTCGAATGACGTTATCGCCCGCCGAAACGGTGAGTAGTTTTTCGGCTGTGCAGGCCTTCATGACGTCACCGGCAGGCACAGACGCCTTCAATCGAATGCCGCCGAGGAGACCATGGCCGCGCACTTCCTCGATCGCATCGGGTTGCTCGTCCTTGAGCGCGGCCAGCAACTGCTTGAGGCGCAGCCCTTTTTGCAGGACGCTATCGAGGAAACCATCCTCCAACATGACGTCGAGCACCGCGTTGCCGACAGCGGTCGCCAGCGGATTACCACCGAAGGTGGAGCCGTGGGAGCCGGCGATCATGCCGCGCGCCGCTTCCTTGGTGGCGAGGAACGCGCCCACCGGGAAGCCGCCACCGAGGGCCTTGGCGATCGCCATGACATCAGGCTCGATCCCGGACCATTCGTAGTGGAAGAGTTTGCCGGACCGGCCCATGCCCGACTGCACTTCGTCGAGGATGAGCAACAATCCATGTTGATCGCACAACCGACGCAAGCCCTGCATGAATTCGTTGGACACGACGCGGACGCCGCCTTCCATTTGCACGGGCTCGATCATGATCGCGGCCGTCTCTGGCACGATGGCTGCGGCGACGGCGTCGAGATCAAAGCCTGTGAGCTGATCGACGCCCGCGGGTTTGGGCCCAAACCCTTCTAGATATTTGGCATTGCCGCCGGCGGCCAGCGTCGTCATCGTGCGCCCGTGGAAGGCGCCCTCGAACGTGATGGTGCGGATTTTTTCCGGATGCCCACCGACATAATGGTATTTGCGCGCCAGCTTGATCGCACCCTCGCAGGCTTCCGCGCCCGAGTTACAAAAAAACATGCTGTCGGCAAACGTCAGTTCAGCCAAGCGCTCGGCCAACCGCTCCTGGTTCTTCACCCGGTAGAGGTTCGATGTGTGCCAGAGCGTGTTCGCCTGCTCGGTCAACGCTTTAATGAGATGGGGATGGCAGTGCCCGAGACCGTTCACTGCGATGCCGCTGGTGAAGTCCAGATACCGCTCGCCCGTCGTGGAGATCAGCCACGAGCCTTCACCTCGTTCGAAGACGACGTCCTGTCGCCCGTACGTGCCCATCACGGCTGGTGACGGACCCGATGACACCTTCCCATCGGTCGCGGTGGGTTTGGCGTCGGTCTTGTGCGCGGTCTTCGAGGGTGCGGCCATGGCGACAAATTCCCCGTCGGAAACGAAAAAAGCCGCCATCGGCGGCGGCCTGGACGAGCGATTCATAATGCGAGCTGCGACTTTGTGTCAACAATCGCGTGCGCTCGTGCTGGATTGGCGACGGCCATTCCAGGGGTCAGGTCGTCGCAGATCGAGGTTGCCAACCAAACATACAGGGAACGGTGGGCCTATGTGGCGATGGGGCCACGCAAGCGGCAGGGAAGGACACGCCGACAGCGGCTTCGCCTTGTGCCGGCAAAGCTGCCCATTGTATGTATTTCCTCGTCACGCACGACATGTGGGCGTTGCATATAGTCTGCCCCTCTCGTGCTGACGTTTGGAAGCGTGTCCCGTTTGCTTCCGATGGTGCCAGTCGCGCCCTTTTAGTCTCCGCGTCAGAAGTTTGTTCCAGTCCGTACCGGCCAACCGGCGTCGTCGTCGTTGTGCGCTTAGCTGCGCGCTTCGCTCTCCGATTTCTGTTGCCCGGATGAGGTCGGAGTTTGCCGTGTACCGGGCGCTCCGTCGCATGTCGACGAAGAGAACAATGCGATGTCGTGGAACGACGAGAGAGTCGAGCTTTTGAAAAAGCTCTGGTCCGAGGGTTTGAGCGCTAGTCAGATAGCGACCCGCCTCGGTGCCGTCACCCGCAACGCCGTCATCGGTAAAGTGCATCGCCTCGGCCTGTCGGGCCGTGCAACCACGTCCCGCATGAAAAGCCATCGGCCGCGTCCGCGTGTTGTGGTCGCAAAACGCCCGACGACTAAGCCCAAAGTGGCTGTCGGCGGTAATACGGCCCTGCAACGGCTCTATCAGACCGACACCGAGCCTTGGGTCGGACCCGCCGAAGAAGTCACGATACCGCTCAACGAGCGCAAATCGATCCAGACTCTCGAAGAGACCAATTGCCGGTGGCCGATCGGGGATCCGCAGGAAGTGGAATTCCACTTCTGCGGTCGTTCGAAAATGCAAGGCCTGCCCTATTGCGAAGGGCATGCCCGGCGCGCGTATCAGCCTCCACAGCCCCGGCGTGGTGGTTTCCCGGCCCCTCGGCGCGAGCACGAGATCGTCGCGTCCACCAATGATGTCCCGGCGCTTCCCGCCAAAGAATCCCAGGACGCTTGAAACGCGCCGCCAAAGAGTAGCGCCTCAGCCAGAAACGAAAGGCCGACCGTGCGCAGACCGCACCGTCGGCCTCTTTTTTTGCCCACCAACCCACGGGCTCGTCCCATCCCTCGACGTCGGAGAAGGGATCGGCCCTTGCCAGCGACCACGAGCTGGTAGCCGGGGAGAAAATTTCGGGCGCAACGTTGCTCTGCGTCAATTTTTGCGGCAAAATTGCACAATAAGCTGCCGGGGGCCTTGATGGGCTCGTAGGTCAACAGAGGAGCATCACGATGTTCCCACTGTCGAGAATGTTGTCTGGCTTCGTGCGCAATGGCCGTCTGGAAGTCTGCGATGCGGATGGTCGGACCCATGTTTTCGGGGGAACGGCGCCTGGTCCCTCGGTCAAGATGCAGATCTGTGATCGCACGCTTTATAAAAAACTCTTCTTCAACCCAGAGCTGCACGCTGGCGAAGCTTACATGGACGGCAGGCTGACCTTTTCCGGCTCCAGCCTACGCAACTTTCTCACACTCTATTCCGTCAATCAGAACGCGCTCGATGAGCAGCCTTGGCAGGCTGTCCTGCGTCGCTTCTTTCGCAGCGTGAAGCGGCTACAGCAGCGCAATCCGGTCGGGCGGGCCCAGCAGAACGTGGCGCATCACTATGACATCGGCAATGCGCTGTTCGAGCTGTTTCTCGACACCCAGCTTTTTTACTCGTGCGCCTATTTTCGCGACGAAACCGAGACGCTCGAACAGGCGCAGATCAACAAATGCCGGTTGATTGCCGCCAAGCTCGACTTGAAGCCAGGCCAGAGAGTGCTGGACATCGGCTCGGGGTGGGGTGGGCTCGCTTGCTATCTGGCGCGCGTGGCCGACGTGGAAGTGACGGGGGTCACGCTCTCGAAGGAGC
>JANOKV010000583.1:0-2334 GCA_031419415.1 Hyphomicrobiales bacterium
CTGTGGGGCGCGTCAGGGCACATTTGACCCCTGGGCCTATAAACTCCGCATGGGTGCTGTCTCTGACCGGGCTCGTGGGCCTGGATACATGGTGCCCACCTACACACGTAGGGACCACGCGGGATCAACCCGCTCAACGGCTTCGCGGCTCTGCACTCCGCTTTTAGTCGTGTTCTGAGGACGCTCGCCAGATGGGTCAGCCGCCGTCCCCGAGTTCGAAAAAAGATTCCGTCGTCCTGAAGGCCAAAATCGACCTGCGAGCGACAGCAAAAACGCGGCGCGCGTCGCTGCCGGGCCCTTTTCGCCAGGACGGGGCCGTGAGGCTTGCCGCCCTTGATTTGGCGGCGATCCTGGGGTCGTCCCCGTGCATCGTGGCCGCCTTCCACAGCATGGGCGAGGAACTCGACACTGGCCCGCTTCTCAGTCGTCTGGGGGCATTGGGTTACACGCTGGCGCTGCCCGTCATGCAGGGGCGCGGGCGGCCGCTCGTCTTTCGGCAATGGTCGCCCGGCGACGCGATGGCGACAGCGGTCTGGGGCATCCAAGAGCCCACCGCCGATAAACCCGTGCTCGACCCCGATGTGGTGCTGGCGCCGCTGCTGGCTTTTGATCGGGCGGGCTGGCGCCTCGGCTACGGCGGCGGCTTCTACGATCGAACCTTGCGCGGCTTGCGGGGCAGGAAGCCCGTTCGCGTGATCGGCCTCGCCTTCGCCGAGCAAGAGGTCGACGCCGTTCCCCATCTGGAATATGACGAACGGCTGGATGCCGTGCTGACGCCGCAGGGCCTCGTCGAATTCACTTAAGGCAACGATCGGGTCGCAATGCGCCTGCTGTTCCTGGGAGATGTGGTCGGTCGTAGCGGCCGCAAAGCGGTGCAAGAGGGGTTGCCGCGCCTGATCGAGCGCTTCGGGCTCGATTTCGTCGTGGTCAACGCGGAGAACGCGGCCGGTGGTTTCGGCATCACCGAAGCGATCATGCAGGACCTCTTCGACGCGGGCGCCGATGTGCTGACTTTGGGCAACCACGCGTTCGACCAGCGCGAGGCGCTGGTGTTCATCGAGCGGCACGATCGATTATTGCGGCCACTGAATTATCCCAAAGGCACGCCAGGGCGTGGCGGCGGGCTCTTTCGCGCCCGCAACGGCGCCGACGTGCTCGTGCTGACGGCGATGGGTCGCGTCTTCATGACGGAACTCGACTGCCCGTTCCGGGCGCTCGATGCCGAAGTGACCGCGTGTCCCTTGAAGCAGGGCGTCGACGTCATCTTCGTCGATTTCCACGCGGAGGCCACGAGCGAGAAACAGTCCGCCGCCGTCTACCTCGATGGCCGCGTGAGCTGCGTCGTGGGCACGCACACGCACGCGCCCACAGCCGACGAGCGCATTCTGCCGGGCGGCACTGCGTTCATGTCCGATGTGGGGATGTGCGGGGACTATAATTCCGTGCTCGGCATGGAAGCCGACGAACCGGTGAACCGGTTTCTCACGCGCATTCCCAGGGGCCGCTTCGAGCCGGCATCTGGGCCGGCCACCCTGTCTGGCCTCGCCGTCGAAATCGACGATCGAACGGGCCTTGCCCTGCGCGTCCACCCGCTCCGGCTCGGCGGAGTTTTATCTCCGGCCGAGCCGTATTTCTGGGTGTGAAGAGAGCTTTTGGCTCAGGGGTGTCGCAGCGGGCTGATCCGCTGCGTTGGTGGTTTGCAGATGCCCGGGGCGGGCATCGCGGGCGGTCGGGCCCTGGGCAGGGGCTGGACCACCGGCAGACGACTCGATCGTCCACGCTGTGATGGTTGCAGAGCAATGGTTAACGAAAAGTAAACTCAATGGCTGAGCCGTCCCGCGACCGAAATTTCTCCACATCCGAAGCATCCCCGACACGGCGCCCTTGCACGGATCGGTTCGCCTGGGCAGCATCGCGCGCGGTTGAGGCAGGGGGCCTCAGCAGGGATTGCGGGGCCGAGGCATGATGGTTCTCGACGGCACGCTGTGGGACCTCGCGCGAGTGGCGTTGAACAGGCCCGTTATGGATGACTTGGCCGTGTGGCACGTGCTGCTGATCACGGTCACGGCGTTGGGGACGCAGATCATCGGCGGGCTGGCTGGGTATGGCACGGGGCTGCTGATGCCGCTCGTGCTGGTCCCGATCTTGGGGCCGGCGGCCATCGTGCCGGTCATCTCCGTTTCGGCGGTGCTCACCAATGCGACGCGGGCCTTCGTATTTCGCGACAGCATCGACTGGCATCGCGCGCTGCTGATTGGCGCCTTTGGGCTACCGACGACGATTCTGGGCGCGCATTTCTACACGCTCCTGTCGAGCCAGGGGGCGGCCCTCGTC
>JANOKV010000584.1:0-2716 GCA_031419415.1 Hyphomicrobiales bacterium
CGCACGTCGTCACCGGCTGTCGGCACCGTCTCGACTAGCACTTCCATTTCGTCCATGCGTCCCTCACGGGTCAGCACGATCTGATAATGCGGGGCCAGGGCGCGCACCTTCAGGATCTGTTCTTCGATCTGCGTCGGGAAGACGTTGACGCCACGCACGATCAACATGTCGTCGGTGCGTCCGGTGATCCGCTCCATGCGCCGCATACTGCGCGCCGTTCCCGGAAGCAGGCGTGTCAGATCGCGGGTGCGATAGCGAATGACGGGCATCGCTTCCTTGGTCAGCGTCGTGAAGACGAGTTCGCCGGCCTCGCCGTCGGCCACCGGCACGCCCGTCACCGGATCGACCACTTCGGGATAGAAGTGATCCTCCCAGATATGCAGGCCATCCTTGGTCTCGATGCACTCGTTGGCGACGCCGGGTCCGATAACCTCTGAGATGCCGTAGATATCGACGGCGTGCATGTCGAAGGCGTCTTCGATTTCCGCGCGCATCGCGTTGGTCCAGGGTTCGGCGCCGAAGATGCCGACCTTCAGGGACGTGTCGCGCGGGTCGTGGCCTTGTCGCCGGAATTCATCGAGGATTGCGAGCATATAAGACGGCGTGACGCTGATGATGTCGGGGCGGAAATCCCGGATGAGTTGAACCTGCCGCTCGGTCATACCCCCCGACGCCGGAATCACCGTCACGCCCAGCTTCTCGGCGCCCATATGCAAGCCGAGGCCGCCTGTGAAGAGGCCGTAGCCATAAGCATTGTGCAACGTCATGCCGGGCCTGCCTCCGGCCGCGCGGATCGAGCGGGCGACCACGCCAGCCCAGACCTCGAGGTCGCGCGCGGTATAGCCCACGACGGTTGGTTTGCCCGTCGTTCCAGACGAGGCATGCAAGCGCGCGATCTGGTCTCGAGGTACGGCGAACATGCCGAACGGATAGTTGCGGCGCAGGTCCTCTTTGGTGGTGAAGGGAAAGTTCGCCAGGTCGGCAAGCGACGCCAGGTCATCGGGCCGCACGCCGTGGGCATCGAAGGCCTGGCGATAATGCGGCACGTTCGCATAGGCGTGGCGCAGGGCCCCTTTCAACCGATGCAGTTGCAGCGCGCGGATGACATCCACGGGCGCGATCTCGATCGGTTCCAAGAGGGAGCGCGATGGGGCGAGGTCTTGCATAGAAGGCTCCGGCAGGCGGTTCGGTCGATCACTCTACCACGACAGCGGGGCTGCGGCCTTCGGCGAGATGCATGGCGTCCTCGAGTACCCGAGCCCCCGCCCCCGGCCGTGTCGCGTTCTCCGACAAATAGCGGCGAAAGAGCCGCCCTCGGGGACGGCCATGATAGAGGCCCATCACATGGCGGGTGATGTTGTTGAGCCGGCCACCGCGTGCAATGTGGGCCGCTGCGTAGGCGACCAACGCGTGCACGACGGCCTCTCGCGATGGCGGATCAGCGGCCTCGCCATAAAAGCGTTGATCGACGTCGGCAAGCGAATCATAGGGCGCTTGATAGGCGGCCCGACCGAGCATGACGCCGTCGACCCGGCCGAGGTGCACGGTGGCATCCTCCAGCGTCAAAAGCCCACCGTTGATGATGATCTCGAGTTCGGGATGCGCGGCCTTCAGGCGATGCACCCGAGCATAATCGAGCGGCGGAATTTCACGGTTTTCCTTCGGCGATAGGCCGCTCAACCAGGCCTTGCGTGCATGCACGATGAACGTGGAGCAGCCGGCGCGCGCGACCGTCGAAATGAAATGCTCGAAGTCAGCCTCGCTATCCTGGTCATCGATGCCGATACGGCATTTAACGGTCACCGGAATTCCGACGGCCCCCCCCATTGCCGCCACGCAGTCGGCCACGACATCGGGCGTCGCCATCAGACAGGCCCCGAAGTGCCCACCCTGAACGCGATCGGACGGACAGCCGACGTTCAGATTGATCTCGTCGTAGCCATGATCCGCCCCAATGCGCGCTGCGGTGGCAAGCTTGACGGGATCACTCCCGCCGAGCTGTAGCGCGACGGGATGTTCGACATCGCTATAGTCGAGCAGCTGGTCGCGCTTGCCGTGAATGATCGCCTCGGCCGTGATCATCTCAGTATAAAGCAGCGCCCGGCGCGTCAGCAGCCGATGAAAGACCCGGCAATGCCGATCCGTCCAATCCATCATGGGGGCGATGCAGAATTTACGCGATTGATCGAGCATTTTTTTCGAGCGGTTGCCGAGGCCAGAGAGAGCGGGTCCACACATTTACACGCAACCGCGTCCACGAACCATCAGAGCCCGTTGGCAACATTGATAGCGTATCGCTCCGGTGAGGACCGTCGCGCAAAGCGACCCGATCTGCGGGAACAGCGCGGCACCCTGCGGCGTGCCCACGCCCACACAGACAAACGGGCGACGCCTGTGCGCCGCCCGGGTTGCCGATTTTCGATCCTGCGCCGGCGATTAGACTTGCGGTTGGGGCTCCATGCCGCCAGTGCCGGGCTCTTCCCGCGGGGGGCGCTGTTTTCCAGCGACGGGCACGGCCGAGCCCATCGGGCCCTTGCTATCCTCGTCATCGGATTTGCGGATAATCCGGTCACCGCGCATGACGGTCATGCATTCTTCGCCGCTGATCGTCTCGAACTCCATCAACGCCTGCGCCACGGCTTCGAGCTTGTCGCGCGCCGCGCCTAGAACTTCCCAGGCCTTGCTTTGCCCGGCGTTGACGATCTTGCGGATCTCT
>JANOKV010000585.1:0-3940 GCA_031419415.1 Hyphomicrobiales bacterium
CCGAAATAGGCCCCGCTGCTGCTGCAAACTGCCGTAAATGTCACCCGACTTGTAACCAAGACGCCACGCTCCGTCAACAATCCCATCCGTGTCTTCTTGTCCCGAACCCTGATTATTTCAACATCAGGCAGCCGAAACCGTGTCCAAAATGTCGGAAATCGCGCGCGCGACCTCCTCGATCGGGGCCATGCCGTCGACGGAACGTAGCGTTCCGAGACAGAAATAGAAGCCAATCAGGGGGGCGGTCTCGCGATAGTAGGTCATCAGACGGGTCGTCACCGTCTCGGCATTGTCGTCTTCGCGGCGAATGAATTCCGCGCCGCCGCAGATGTCGCACACGCCGCGAATTTTCGGCCGCTTGAACCGATCATGATAGCCTTCGCCACACTTGGCGCAGGCGTAGCGGCCGACGATGCGCTCGACGAGCTGGTTGTAATCGACCTTCAGATCGATCACCGCGTCCATTTTCTTCGACTTCTCGGCCAACAAGCGCTCGAGCGCGGCAGCTTGGTTGAGTGTCCGCGGAAACCCGTCGAGGATGAATCCTTTGGCGCAGTCGGGTTGATCGATACGGCTCGAAATGATGTCGATGACGACTTGGTCGGGCACGAACACGCCCTTGTCCATCAACTCTTTGGCCTGTTTGCCCAGTTCGGTGCCGGCCTTGACGGCGGCACGCAGCATATCACCCGTTGAAAGCTGCATGAGACCGCGCTGTTCCGCGATCCACTTCGACTGGGTGCCTTTGCCGGCCCCGGGCGGCCCGAGCAGAATGAGGTTCATGGGGGATGCCACCTTGCGTCAGCGCCCGCGACGGGCACCCCGGAGTTTCGATTTCTTGATCAGTCCCTCGTACTGATGGGCGAGCAGATGGCTATGCACCTGGGCCACGGTATCCATCGTCACACTGACGCAAATCAGCAGCGACGTTCCGCCGAAGTAGAACGGCACCGCCCAGTAAGCGATGAGGATTTCGGGCAATACGCAGACCACCGCCAGATAAAGGGCGCCGACAAAAGTGATGCGGGTCAGCACATAGGCGATGAACTCGGCCGTCTTGGTGCCGGGACGAATTCCGGGAATGAAGCCGCCGTACTTGCGCAGATTGTCCGCGGTATCGGTAGGGTTGACGACGAGGGAGGTATAGAAGAACGCGAAGAACAAGATCAGCGCCACGTAGACCGCCAGATAGAGGGGCTGGCCACGACCGAGCCGCGCCACGATCTCCTGGAGGAATTCCGGACCACCGCCCCCGCCACTCGCCATGAATTGCGCCGCCGTGATCGGCAGCAGCAAGAGGGACGACGCGAAGATCGGCGGAATGACACCGGACGAATTCAACTTCAACGGCAGGTGCGATGACGAGCCCTGGAACATCCGGCTGCCGACCTGCTGCTTGGGATACTGGATCAGAAGCCGCCGCTGCGCGCGCTCCATGAACACGATAGCCGCCACCGTCGCCAACATGAGAACGAGCAAGGCCAGCAGCACGAACGTCGAGATCGATCCCTGCTTGCCGAGTTCGAACAGGCCCGCGATTGCACTGGGCAACCCGGCGACGATACCGGCAAAAATGATCAGCGATGTGCCGTTGCCGACGCCGCGTTGCGTGATCTGCTCGCCCAGCCACATCAGGAACATGGTGCCGCCGACAAGCGTGATGACGGTCGAAATGCGGAAGAACCAGCCTGGATCGAACACCACCGAGCCCGCCCGGCTGGTGGTTCCCTCGAGACCGATAGCGATACCGTAAGCCTGGAAGGCCGCCAGCGCGACGGTCAGATAGCGGGTGTATTGGTTGATCTGCTTGCGGCCTTGCTCGCCCTCTTTCTTCAGCGTCTCGAGTGTCGGCGAAACCGACTGCATGAGCTGCATGATAATCGAGGCCGAGATATAAGGCATGATGTTGAGCGCGAAGATTGCCATACGCTCGATGGCGCCGCCCGAGAACAAGTTCACGAGCCCGAGGATACCCTTCGAAGCGCTCTGGAACGTCTCCGCATATGCTTCCGGATTGATGCCCGGCAATGGAATGAAGGTGCCGAGCCGAAAGACGACGAGGGCCGCCAGCGTGAACCAGATGCGTCGTTTGAGGTCTTCGGCCTTGGCGAAAGCGCCGAAGTTCATGTTGGAGGCGAGTTGCTCGGCGGCGGATGCCATGCTGCTGCGGGCTCCCGGTCCCGGTGGCCGCGCCACGCGGCCTGCTCGGGGGCAGCACCAGGGCGCGAAAGTCGCGATTCAACAAACAATGCCGGCCGCTGCATCGCAATGCAACCGCCTGCGGCGCCGCACTCGTGACGCTGGAACGCATGGGGCCAACGGGTGGCCCCAGTCGCGCCTTACTCGTCGCCGCCGCCCGACTTTTTCTTGCCGTCCTTGGCCCGCTTGGCTGCGGTCTTGGCGCGCTTCTTCACGTCCGCCTCGAGCACTTTCGGCACGATCAACGTTACGCTGCCGCCAGCCTGCTCGATCGCGACTTTCGCCGACGCCGTGGCGTGGTTGACCGTCAGGGCCAGCTTGGCCTTCAAATCTCCGCCGCCCAGAATGCGCACACCGTCCTGCGCGCGGCGGATGACGCCTGCGCCCAGAAGCGCCGTGACGTCGACGGGCTTGGACGCATCGAGGCGACCCGCTTCGACAGCCTGCTGCAACCGACCGAGGGTCACTTCGTTGTAGAATTTCGGATTGATCGGCCGGAAGCCGCGCTTGGGCAACCGACGATGGAGCGGCATCTGGCCGCCTTCGAACCCGCCGAGCGCCACGCCCGATCGAGCGCTCTGACCCTTGCCGCCTCGGCCACCCATCTTGCCGACGCCCGAGCCGATGCCACGCCCGATACGCACGCGGAATTTGCGTGCGCCGGGGTTGTCCTTCATGTCGTTCAGCCGCATGGGCCTTGCTCCTCGAGCCGTTTTCCCAGCACTCACAGATGGAGCGTGGACCTTGAGACGGAGGCATCGTCAACCGGGTGGGCAGACGACGCCGTCATTGGTTATTTCTCGTCGACCACCCGAACGAGATGGCGCACCGCATGCACCATTCCGCGCACATCGGGCGTGTCTGGAAGCGTGCGGCGACGATTGATCTTGTTCAGCCCCAAACCCTTGAGCGTCTGGGTCTGGACCTCGGGCCGGCGGATGGCGCTGCGCACCTGCTCCACCGTGATCGTCTTGCCGGTCAGCGGTTTCTTGTCTGCCATCGGTCAACACCTTCATCTTCGAGTTCTGCCGGCAGACGCCGGATCAACCACCACCCTCGAACACGCACCGGCCATCTCGTCGCTGGCCAGCCGTCGTGCGGCGGTTCAAGCCGTCTCTTGGGTCGCGCCTTCGGTCGATTCACCAGCCGTATCGCGGCGACGCGACACGATCTCGGAGACCTTCTTGCCGCGACGCGCCGCAACGCCACGCGGGTTTTCTTGCGCCTTCAGCGCATCGATCGTGGCTCGCACCATGTTGTAGGGATTGCTGCTGCCGAGCGACTTGGCGACGACATCGCGCACGCCCAGCATCTCGAACACGGCGCGCATCGGACCACCGGCAATGATGCCAGTGCCGGGAGGCGCCGCGCGCAGGATGACCTTGCCAGCGCCATGCTGGCCGGTGCTGTCGTGGTGCAGGGTCCGCTTGTCGCGCATCGGCACGCGAACCAGCGCGCGGCGCGCGGCCTCGGTCGCCTTGCGGATGGCCTCGGGAACCTCGCGCGCTTTGCCGTGGCCGTAACCGACTTGGCCACTCTGATCGCCGACGACGACGAGGGCTGCAAAGCCGAAGCGCTTGCCGCCCTTGACGACTTTGGCAACGCGGTTGAGGGCAACGAGCTTGTCGACGAAATCGCCCTTGCGATCGTCGTCGCGATCACGATCTCGCGATGGGTTGCGTGCCACTGTGTCGTCCTTTCACTATCAGAAATTCAGTCCGCCCTCGCGGGCGGCATCGGC
>JANOKV010000586.1:0-5068 GCA_031419415.1 Hyphomicrobiales bacterium
GGTCATCGTGATGCCCTCGAAGTAGGGCGGGTTGGCCACGTAGGTGGACCCTGAATTCCAGCCGTAGGTGAGGCTGGCGCGCGCTTTGCCCATGCCCTGCCACCGCTCGTCGCCTTTGGAGACGTCGCTATAGCGTTGGGCAAAGATGTCGGGCGTTACGCACCGTCGGATCGTCTCGGCAATCTCGACGGACGACGGCCAGATGTCGCGCAGGAAGACGTCTTGCCCGTCGCTGCCCGTCCCCAACGGCTCCGTCGTCATGTCGATGTTCATCGTGCCGGCGATGGCGTAGGCGACGACGAGAGGGGGAGAGGCCAGATAGTTGGCCTTGACCTCGGCGTGGACGCGACCCTCGAAATTTCGGTTGCCCGACAGAACGGCGGCAGCGACCAGATCGCCGTCGTAGATGGCCTTGGAGACATGCTCGGGCAGCGGACCGGAATTGCCGATGCAGACCGTGCAGCCATAGCCCGTCAGGTTGTAGCCCAGGGCATTCAAGTCGTCGGTCAGGCCGGCTTTCTCGATGTAATCGGTGACGACCTGGGAGCCGGGCGCAAAGCTGGTTTTCACCCACGGCTTGACCTTCAATCCCTTGGCGCGCGCGTTGCGGGCGAGCAGAGCCGCGCCCAGCATGACCGAGGGGTTGGAGGTATTCGTGCAGGACGTGATGGCAGCGATTACGACGCTGCCATGGCCTAGGGCATAGTCTTGGCCCTCCACCGCCACGGTCTTGCCGACGCTCGCACCCTTGACGATGTCGGGCACGGATTTGGCAAAGCCCGACTTGGCGTCCTTCAGCGAGACCCGGTCCTGGGGACGCTTGGGGCCGGCCATCGAGGGCTCGACGGTCGACAGATCGAGCTCGAGGATGTCGGTGTACACGGGCTCGAGGCCGGGCTCGCGCCACATGCCCTGCGCCTTGGCGTAGGCTTCGACGAGCGCGACGCGTTCAGGCTTGCGGCCGGTGGCGGTCAGGTACTTGACCACATCGGCGTCGACCGGGAAAAAGCCACATGTCGCCCCGTATTCGGGCGCCATGTTGGCGATCGTGGCGCGGTCCTCGAGCGACAGATGATCGAGCCCGTCACCGAAATACTCGACGAACTTTTCCACGACGCCACGCTTGCGCAGCATCTGCGTGCAGGTCAACACGAGGTCGGTCGCCGTGAGGCCTTCCTTGAGCTTGCCTTTCAGGCGGAAGCCGATTACTTCGGGCACCACCATGGCGACCGGCTGGCCGAGCATGGCGGCTTCGGCTTCGATGCCGCCGACGCCCCAACCGAGCACGGCGAGGCCATTGACCATCGTCGTGTGGCTGTCGGTGCCCACGCACGTGTCGGGGAAGGCTTGCTCGACGCGGCCGATCTGCTTGGTCCAGACGGTCTGCGCGAGGTACTCGAGATTGACCTGATGGCAGATGCCGGTGCCGGGCGGAACCACTTGGAAATTGTTGAAGGCGCTGCCGCCCCAGCGCAGGAACTCGTAGCGTTCCTTGTTGCGCTCGTACTCGATGGCGACATTCTGGCCGAAGGCTTCTGCCGTGCCGAAGTGGTCGACCTGCACGGAATGGTCGATGACGAGGTCGACTGGAACCAGCGGATTGATCTTGGACGGATCGCCACCCATCGTTTTCATGGCATCGCGCATGGCGGCCAAATCGACGACGCAAGGCACGCCGGTGAAATCCTGCAACAGTACGCGCGCCGGCCGATAGGCAATCTCCTGGGTGGAGGTGCGCTTGTCGAGCCAAGCCGCAACGCCACGGATGGCGTCGGCGGTGACGGACTTGCCGTCTTCGTGGCGCAGCAGGTTTTCCAGCAGCACCTTGAGCGAAAACGGCAGTCGCGAAATGCCGGGAAGGCCGTTCTTTTCGGCATCCGGCAGAGAGAAATATTCGTAGGTCTTGGCTCCGACAGTCAGGGTCTTGCGGCAGTTGAAACTGTCGAGCGATGTCGTGGTGAGGCTCATGACGTGAAGCTTTCCTCGAACCGAAGAGCGGGAAACACGGTTGGCAAGACCCGGGCGCGTGAGTGCACGGCTGAGGCGCGGCCGATTGCGGCTGGCCACCGGGCGTGTCAGCGCTTTATAAGGCCGGTGCGCCCCTTCCGCAAACGGGGAGCGCGGACAATCGTCGATTCCTGCTCGGACCCCTCCTTTCGGCGCCCTCATGCCCCTCGTGATCGAGAACCTGACCGTCGCCAGGGGCGGGCGCACCGTTCTGAGGAACCTGTCGCTGGTCGTCGGTTGCGGTGAGGGGGTGGCCCTGACGGGGCGCAATGGTGCGGGGAAAACCACTCTGCTGCGGACGATCGCGGGGTTTGTCCGCCCCGATCAGGGCCATGTGCGATTTCATGGAGAGAGATCAAGCGAAGATCTGCCGGTTGGCGAGCAGGCGCATTTCATCGGTCACCTGGACGGGGTGAAGGGGGCATTGACCGTCGAGGAGAACGCTCAGTTCTGGAGGGTCTACTTCGGCGGCGCGCCGGTGCGGGTCGACGAGGCGTTGGCGCGCGTGGGATTGGCCGATCTGGACCGGATCGGCGCGCGGTTCCTGTCGGCGGGCCAGAGGCGGCGACTGGCCCTCGTGCGCCTTCTGCTCGTGGTTCGGCCCCTCTGGTTGCTCGATGAACCGACAGCCTCCCTCGATGCGGCAGGCCAGGCCATGTTGACGGATATGGCGCGTGCGCACTTGACCGGCGGCGGGATCATCGTGGCGGCCACCCATGTCCCATTGGGATTTGCTACGGAGCGCCAGCTGCGCCTGGACAGGGTCGAGGCGGCATGACCGCTCGCCAGGATACGGCTCCGCTGCTGGCCCCCGCGTTCGCGTTGCTGACGCGCGACGTGCGCTTGGCCACGCGCGAAGGTGGCGCGCTGGGAACGGCGCTGGGGTTCTACCTCGTGGTCGTTGCGATGTTGCCGCTCAGCCTGGGGCCCGATCTGGCGCTTCTGGGACGCATTGCGCCGGGCGTGTTGTGGGTGGCGCTGCTTTTGTCGGCGCTGCTGTCGCTGCCGCGCATGTTCGAGTCGGACTCCGACGACGGGACGCTGGAAATTCTGGGCACCGGGCCGTTGCCCTTGGAGGTCGTCGCCGCTGTAAAAGCGTTCGCCCACTGGGTGACGACGGCGGTGCCACTGGCGGTGATTGCGCCTGTCCTAGGCCTGCTTCTCAATCTTGAGTTGGCCGCGATGCCGGCTCTGTTGATGGCGATGCTGATCGGAACACCCGCCGTGAGCTACCTGGGCGCCATCGGCGCAGCCCTCACCGTTCGCAGCCGGCGCGGTGGCCTGTTGGTCGCGCTCCTGCTGTTGCCTCTCTATGCGCCGACGCTCATTTTTGGCATTGCAGCCCTCGGGTCAGGCGCCGACGAAGCGGGCACGTCCCTGAGCGCGACGCTCGTTCTGGGCGCGATCTCATTGGTGGCGATCGTGCTCGGTCCAATCGCTGCCGCTGCGGCCTTGCGGGCGCAGATGGCGTGAACAGAAAAGACCTGCCGGACACCTTGTTCGCGTCTCGGACCGGAATAAGATGGTCCTTCCATTCCAACGGAGGCATCCGCCATGGCCCATCCACCCGACGAAACGCCGGCGTGGCAATGGCCCGAGGAGAAATGGCGCGCGATCGTCGACAAGATCCGCGCCGGGCGTTCCCTCAAGCCCCAAACGTGGAAGAATGGCGCGCGCTGCGCGGTCGCTTTGTCATTCGACTCTGATCACGAGACGACGACGCTGCGGTGGGGGGACAGCTCGCCGGGCCGCCTGTCTGCCGGTCAGTACGGCGCCCGCGTCGGCATTCCCCGGATTCTGCGCTTGCTCGACAGCCACGAGATCAAGGCGTCGTTCTTCGTGCCGGCGGTGACGGCGATGCTCTATCCGGACGAGCAGCGCCGCATTATCGCGGAGGGCCACGAGATCGGCATCCACAGTTGGATCCATGAACTCAACTCCCAACTGCCACCCGAAAACGAGCGCGATCTGCAGATGCGCGCCGCCGATGTCTTGGAAAAAACGTGCGGTGTGCGGCCGGTCGGCATTCGCACCCCGTCGTGGGATTTCTCGGCGCACACACTCGCCATCACGCGCGAGATGGGTCTGCTCTACGACAGCTCGCTGATGGCGGACGATGACCCCTACGAGCTGCTCGAGGATGGCATTCCGACCGGTGTGGTCGAGCTGCCCGTCGAATGGATTCGCGACGACGCGCCCTATCTCATGATGGATCGGTTCGGGTCGTCGCGGCCCTACACGGCGCCGTCAGGCGTCCTCGAGGTGTTCGTGCGGGAGTTCGATCAGGCCTATGCGGACGGCGGGCTCTATCTCCTGACGATGCATCCCCACATCATCGGCCATTCGAGCCGCATTCAAATCCTGGGTGAGCTGATCGAACACATGCGCAGCCGCCCCGACATCTGGTTTGCCCGGCACGATGAGGTGGCGCGCTACTGCAAGGAACAGGCGGGGATGTGAGGGGTTACAGGTCGGCAGCCAGAACCACCGCCCAAAAAAGTCATCCTCGCCCCCTCCACGTCGGCATTCCCGACCTCTCCACCCCGTCATCCCCGCGAAGGCGGGGACCCAAGTCACCTCGCAGGTGATACGAATCGCGCGCCCACGGATACGCCGCGATTCACACTTCGCGTCGAACAAGCGGCACCTTGCTTGGGTTCCCGCCTTCGCGGGAATGACGTTGAGACTGAGGTGACGGTCGAGGGGCGGGAATGCGTTCAGAGTGAGGGCACGGGTCGACAGGGCCGTGGCCTCGTAGGGCGCAATAGCGTCTTCGCGTATTGCGCCGGCCACGAATGCCGCCCTGACATCGCGCGGCGGCGCCCCGGTTCTGGCGCAATACGGCAACGGCCTATTGCGCCCTACGGCCGCGCACGCTGAAATCTCCGCCCGCGAATATCGCGTCGGTTGGAATTGAAATCGAGGGGCACGGGGCGGTAGGGACCGCGGTCCGATGCGTCTGAGGTCGTCGGCGGCAACACCTCACCGCCCCGTGAAGCTGCTGTCTTTCTCCACCCACCTTCGGCGTCGGATGGCGCCGAATTCGGTCGGCGACCGTCAT
>JANOKV010000587.1:0-2063 GCA_031419415.1 Hyphomicrobiales bacterium
CATAGGTTTCGTGCTGACCACGATTTCGTCGACACCGCTCCATTTCTATCTGACGCTCGGCATACTCGTCATCGGCGCCAGCTCGAGCTTCGCCTACAACGGCCACTTCATTTTTCTACCGAGCTGGTTCGAGCGCCGGCGGGGCCTCGCCATCGGCATTGCGTGTTCCGGTGTGGGGGTGATGGCCTTCAGTACGTTTCCTCAATTGCAGGTGCTGATCGATCGGGGTGGCTGGCGAACGGGTTGCCTCGTCATGGCCGCAGCCCTCGTCGTGGTCGTCGTGCCGATCAATATTCTATTTCTCAAACGCCGGCCTGAGGACCTGGGGCTGAGACCAGACGGTGCGCCAGCCGACGGCTCGCGCGCTGCCCAGTCCAACAGCGTCATCGTCGATCCCACATGGGCAGAGACGGATTGGACGTTGGGCAAGGCCCTGCGCACGCCACGCTTCTGGTGCTTTGCCTTCGGATTTCAATTCGCGCTGTTCGCCTGGTACGCGATCATGGTGCATCAAACCAAATACCTGCTCGATTTGGGCTTCAGTTCGACCTTCGCCGCGCTGGCGCTCGGCGCGGTGCCGCTGTTTGGCGTCGGCGGACAGTTACTGATGGGCTGGCTATGCGACCGCATCGGCCGCGAGTGGGTTTGGACGCTCGCCTGCGCCGGCTTCTTCTTCACTTACGTGTTCATGCTGCTGCTGGGCCGAAATCCTGATCCCGCGCTCGTCTGGGGCATGGTCATCGCCCAGGGTTTCTTCGGCTACGGCATGACACCGGCCATCGGCGCGATCCCCGCCGACCTCTTCCAGGGGCGCGCGTATGGACGCATCTTCGGTGTCATCGCCGTCTTCGGATCGTCGGGCGCTTCGGTCGGGCCCTATGTGATGGGTCTCGTTTATGATCAAACCGGCAGCTACGACATCGGCTGCTACATCGCGATGGCGATGGTGGTGGTCTCGACGGTCTTGATCTGGCTTTCTGCGCCCCGCAAGGTACGCGCGATCGGCCGGTCGGTAGCCGTCGCCTGAAGGCCGCGAGCACCACGTCGCGCGCTAGTCGACCTTCGGGGGACGTACAGGTATGGGAGCGACCCGGACGCGGCTCATGTCATAGCCGGGGTCGAAGGCGATCCGGACTTGGCGCAGGACCGCAATGATCGAAACGGCCGGTCGTCGGCGCCCGTCGATGGTGACCAACCACCGGAATGGCGCGCCATCCGCCGCGCGCTCGATGCACGCCTCTTTTCCCAAACCCGTAACGCGCAGTACGCCATTACTGCTGCGATGGACGCGTGCGAGCACGCCCCACGCGAGCATCGAGCGTTCCAGCAGCACATGCAGGCGCTCGTCGAGATCGGCAGGCGTGTCGCCCTCGCGCTCCTGCGTCATGGCCCACGCCTCATGTCGATGACGCGCCGCGCTTTGCCCTGACTGCGCTCGACGGCGCCGGGCTCTTGAACCGTCACTCTCGCCGTCACGCCGATGAGGTTCTTGATAAGGTGTTGCAGCTCGTCGGCGGCGGCATTGCGCACATGGTCAGCGGCTGTCGGTGACATCTCGACCAGCACTTCCATTTCGTCCATGCGTCCCTCGCGGGTCAGCACGATCTGATAATGCGGGGCCAGGGCGCGCACCTTCAGGATCTGTTCTTCGATCTGCGACGGGAAGACGTTGACGCCACGCACGATCAACATGTCGTCGGTGCGTCCGGTGATCCGCTCCATGCGCCGCATGCTGCGCGCCGTTCCCGGAAGCAGGCGTGTCAGATCGCGGGTGCGATAGCGAATGACGGGCATCGCCTCCTTGGTCAGCGTCGTGAAGACGAGTTCGCCGGCCTCGCCATCGGCCACCGGCACGCCCGTCGTTGGATCGACCACTTCGGGATAGAAGTGATCCTCCCAGATATGCAGGCCATCCTTGGTTTCGATGCATTCGTTGGCGACGCCGGGTCCGATGACTTCGGAGATGCCGTAAATATCGACGGCATGCATGTCGAAGGAGTCTTCGATTTCTGCGCGCATCGCGTTGGTCCAGGGTTCGGCGCCAAAAATGCCGATCTTCAAGG
>JANOKV010000588.1:0-1683 GCA_031419415.1 Hyphomicrobiales bacterium
CTCAATTACGACCCCAAAGCGGACGAGGCGCTGCTCAACCGCGCCTACGTCTACGCCATGCGCGCGCACGGCAATCAACGTCGCGCCTCGGGCGATCCTTATTTTTCCCACCCCCTCGAAGTCGCCGCGATCCTCACCGAATTGAAACTCGACGACGCCACCATTGCGACGGCGTTGCTGCATGACGTGATCGAAGATACGGAAGCGACGAAGACCGAGATCGATCAGCTTTTCGGGCCTGAGATCGCTGCCCTGGTCGACGGCCTGACCAAGATTAAACGGCTCGACCTCGTTTCCAAACGCGCCGAGCAGGCTGAAAATTTCCGCAAACTGCTGGTCGCCATATCGACCGACATTCGCGTGCTGCTGGTCAAGCTGGCCGACCGCCTGCACAACATGCGCACGCTCGAGCACATGAAGCCGGAGAGCCGCCAGCGCATCAGCGAAGAGACGCGCGACATCTACGCGCCACTCGCCGGCCGCATGGGGATGCAGGCGCTGCGCGAAGAGTTGGAGGATCTGGCGTTTCGCTGGCTGCATCCCGACGCTTACAAAGCCGTCATCGATCGCCTCAAACAGCTCACCGAACGCAACAAAGGTCTGGTCCAGGACATCAATCGAAGCCTCACGGAAAAACTCGGCGACGTCGCCATCGACGCCAAGGTCTGGGGACGGGAAAAAAAGCCCTACTCGATCTGGAGCAAGATGCAGAACCGACAGATTTCCCTGGAGCAATTGTCCGACATCTATGCCTTCCGGGTGATCGTCGGCGATGTTGCCGACTGCTACCGCGTTCTGGGGGTCGTTCACGCGGCGTGGCGGGCGGTGCCGGGGCGGTTCAAGGACTACATTTCGACGCCCAAACAGAATGGCTATCAGTCGATCCACACGACGATTGTCGGGACGCGCCATCAGCGGGTGGAGTTGCAGATACGGACCACTGCGATGCATCGCGTGGCCGAACTCGGTGTGGCCGCGCACGCTCTCTACAAGGACGCCGTCGCCTCCGCGAACAACGGCGTGACCAAGGCGCCCGAGCCCGGCCGGGATGGACGCGACAGCGGACCCTATGTTTGGCTGCGCCATCTCGTGGCGACGCTGCTCCAGGGCGACAATCCAGAAGAATTTCTCGAGCACACCAAACTCGAGCTCTTCCAGGATCAGGTCTTCTGCTTCACCCCGAAGGGCCGGTTGATCGCTTTGCCGCGAGGGGCGACGCCGATCGACTTCGCCTATGCGGTGCATACCGATGTCGGCAATCAGTGCGTCGGCGCGAGCATCAACGGCCGGCAAATGCCGCTGACGAGCGTGTTGCGCAACGGCGACGAGGTGCAAATCGCGACCACCAGCGGCCAGACGCCGCCTGCCGCATGGGAGCGGCTGGCGGTGACCGGCAAGGCGCGCTCCTCCATTCGCCGCGCCACCCGCGACGCGCTGCGCCGCCAGTATGCCGAACTCGGCCGCCGCCTTCTCGTCTCGGGCTTCGCCCGGTTCGGCCAGGATTACACCGACGAGCGATTGCGCCGGGTGCTCCCCAGATTCGGCCACAAGACGGTGGACGATGTGCTCTCTGCCTTGGGTCGCAATGAACTGGCGATTGCCGACGTGGTGCGCGCGATCGCACCCGAAATCCGCATCGATCCAGCGCGATCCGTTGCCAAGGCGCGGCCCGATCGGCCCGCC
>JANOKV010000589.1:0-1749 GCA_031419415.1 Hyphomicrobiales bacterium
TCCCGAAACAACGCGATACGCTCTTCCACAGGACTGCTTCCCTTGAAGGGCATCGCTCGAATCTCCCTCTGATTCGAACCATGCTTGCCTGTCAGGGATCAACCCGGTCTAAACTGTCAGGACTCAGCCCGGTTTGTACCCCTCACATCCGAGCATACCCCGCCCACCCCCACTCACCCCATTCTCCTTTCCTGCCGCTCGAGCTACCCTCCGCGCACCACCGGCCATCGACCAACGGAGACCCCCCATGCCCGGACTACGCCTCGCAGGAAAAGTTGCGTTCATCACGGGCGCCGGTGGCGGCATCGGTCGCGCGACAGCCGAGCGCTTCGTCGAGGAAGGCGCCAAGGTCGTTGTCGCCGAGATCAACCGGGAGCTCGGTGAAGCGGCCGCCGCATCGGCGCGCGCAATGGCTGGCAATGGCGGCGGCGACGCGCATTTCATCCTGACCGACGTGACCGACAAGGCGAGCGTGATCAAAGCCGTCGCCGAAACCGTGCAGCGCTACGGCAAGCTCGATGTGCTGCACAACAACGCCGGCGGCTCGACACCCCAGGACGGCTCCGTCGTCGACGCCTCCGACGAAGAGTTCTGGCGCGTCATCAAGCTCGATCTCTACGGCACGTTCCTGTGCTCCAAGATCGCGATTCCCCATATCGCCAAGGCCGGCGGCGGGTCGATCATCAACATGGCGTCCAACTTGGCCCTCATGGGCATCAAGGGCCGCGCGGCCTATACCTCGGCCAAGGGCGGTGTCGCGTCGATGACACGCGCCATGGCGGTCGACCACGCGGCGCAGAACATTCGCGTCAACGCGATCGCACCCTCCGTCACGCTCTCGGATCGCGTCAAAAAACTGATGTCTGGAAATCCCGGCATCGCCGCCATGGGGGAACAGCACCTGTTCGGCCTGGGCCAGCCCCTCCACATCGCCAACATGGCCGTCTATCTGGCCTCCGACGAAGCCGCCATCACCACCGGCCAAATCTTTCCCGTCGACAGCGGCGTCACGGCCACGTGAGACCAGTAGGCCGCCCCAAAATATTCTTTACCAAACTTATCCCCGCCGGTTTGTCCGCCCGCATACTGCATGGCCCGAGTGTGCCATGGAACCGTCTGCGTGTACGATATCAAGACGGGTAGAAGCGGCCTATCATCAAACCGCATGGGTGAGATCGCCTTCAACGTCAACAGACTCTATCCTGGCACGCAGCGTGTCGTCGTCATTGAAACCCGGCCACGTTGAGCTTCGAATGTCCACCACAGCGCAAGTCGAGAAGCTCATTGTACCACTCTTGCGGAAGCGAAGAGATCTCGGCTTCGCACGAAGGAAGATTTTTTTCGACCCATTAGACACATTCTGAGCGCTGTCAGCCTCGACGGCGGCAATGATCCCGCGATCGTCGCCGTCGGGACCGTTGTCGTGCCGATCTTTCAACGTGACCACCTCCATGCCAACTGGGGCTGGCCGGTGTCCCGGCCTGACGGATGGGTGTACAGGCTCGACCAATCAGACGCACAGGACCTTCTGATCCACGCGCTGGAATTCGAGGTCTTACCCCGACTTGCAACGATTCAAGACATCCCAGAATTCGAGCAGTATATCGCGGCCCATGTGAATAGTCATCGATACGACGTTCCGCGACGGGTGATCACTGCGGCGGCCCGAGGCGACCTGGAGCTTGCCCTCCAATTCAGCCGCGATCTGCGCGCCAAGGGCCACCTCGACGGCCCCGGCGGCGACGCGGA
>JANOKV010000590.1:0-6057 GCA_031419415.1 Hyphomicrobiales bacterium
GGCAGGTCGAGCTTGGCGCTCAAGCCTCCGAGGTTGGACTTTTCGAGTTTGAATTGGCCACGGTAGGACTGCGCTAAATCGGCAACAATCGAATGGCCGAGGCCAGAGCCAGGTTTCGTTTCATCCAGGCGGCGGCCACGGGTAATGCCGAGCGCGCGCTGTTCGGGCGTCAGACCCGGACCATCGTCATCGACAGACAGGAGCAACCGGCGGGAAGGGATGGACGATGTTGATGGCCGCGTCTCGACACGGACTTCGATGGTGATCTTCGACGTCGCCCATTTGCAAGCATTGTCCGCGAGGTTGCCGATGAGCTCTTCGAGGTCTTGTTTTTCGCCCTGAAATCGCGCTTCAACCGGGCAGTCGACCTGAATATCGAGATGACGGTCACGGTAGATGCGGTCCAGCGCGCGACAGATGGCGTCTGTCACCGGTCGCACATCGGTGACGCGGCCGATGACGGCCACGCGGGCGCTGATCCGGGCGCGGTCGAGGTAATAATTCACCTGGTCGCGCATGATGTCGGCCTGTTCGGCGACCTTACGCGCGGAGGGCGAGGCGTCGTCGCGCACCTCGTTGGTAATGACCGCGAGCGGCGTTTTAATGGCGTGCGCCAGATTGCCGACTTGGGTTCGCGCACGCTCGATGATGTCTTGATTGGATTGCAGCAGCGCGTTGACCTCGGTTTGCAAGGGCTCGATTTCGGCTGGCGGATTGCCTTCGAGCTTCTCGGCATCGCCGGAGCGGATCGCGGCAAGGCGTCGTTGAATGGCGCGCAAGGGCAGCAACCCGAAATGCACTTGGAGGATGGTCGATAACGCCAGGCCCAGGCCCGCGAGCGCCAGTGAGATGACGAGCGGCTGCCGGAATAGCGCGATGCGGTACTCGGGGAATTCGTGATTGAAGGCGACGATGTAGGAATAAAGACGCGGCTCTTCGTCGTCTCCAGCGTTGTAGACGGTCTCGGCGATGCGCATCGGCTCACTGGCGGGACCCTTGGCGTCGAGCCAGCGGATATTGTTGGGATCAGGTCTGACGCCGCTGCCCGACGGCAGGGGCAGTTCGGCGCTGGCAAGAGAAGCCGAGATGAGCCGTTTTCCTGGGCTGCGGCCGAGCGGTGTGATCTGCCAATACCAACCCGAATTGAAGACCTCGAACAAGGGTTCACCCGGATTGCGCGGGATGCGTGGCGTCGGCTCGCCATGGTCCGTACTGAAGGCGATGATCAACGTCAGTAACTGGCGGGAGCGTTCTTCGAAGCCGTTGTGCACTTCGCGTCGATAACTGTAGTCGATGATGAGCCCGGCAAGAGGAAGCACCAGCACCGCCCAGACCGATGCCGTCGCAAACAGACGAACCGCGAGCGAGTTAAGCCTCATCACCATCCTGCGATAGGCGATACCCGAGCCCGCGTACCGTCTTGATCAAATCGCCCGGAATTTTCTTTCTCAGACGGCCAATAAAGACTTCGATGGTGTTGGAGTCACGATCGAAATCTTGGTCGTAGAGGTGCTCGACCAGCTCCGTGCGCGACACGACCCGCCCGTTGTGATGCAGCAGGTAAGCAAGCAAGCGATACTCGTGCGAGGTCAGCTTGATGGGTTGGCCATCGAGCGTGACGCGGGCCGATTTGGTGTCCAGGCGCAAGGGCCCGCATTCGATCTCTGAGCGGGCATGGCCTGTCGATCGGCGCACCTGGGCGCGAATGCGCGCGAGTAGTTCCTGCATGTGGAAGGGCTTGGCCAGATAATCGTCGGCACCCGCATCGATGCCGGCGACCTTGTCACTCCACCGGTCGCGTGCGGTGAGCATGATGACGTGCATCTTGCGATCGGCGCGTCGCCATTGCTCGAGCACGCTGATGCCATCCATCTTGGGCAGCCCAATGTCGAGCACGATCACATCGTAAGGCTCGGTTTCACCGAGAAAATAGCCTTCTTCGCCATCCATTGCCTTATCGACGACATAGCCAGCATCGGTCAGCGCCGCGACGAGCTGACGATTGAGGTCGGGATCGTCCTCGACAACCAGAACACGCACGCGGGGGTCCTTTCGGGAGTCTATTTCGTGAACGGGCGCATCGTACAGTCGCAAGCGACATGTGGCTAGAGTCCCATTGCGCCCTTGGCTCGTGCATACTTAGCGAAGTCCTCGCCATCTCTTCTGCGCCCGCTCTGCCACGTGGGGGATCCACTCGATGCTTGACGCTGTGCAGAACGCCGGGCAGATAGTGTACCTCATATGTCCGGACAATCAGAAACGTACACAGCCTCGGAGGAAACGTCATGACCAAGCTGATCGGGCCCAAGCCCACACGTCGCGATGTCGTCAAGGGTGCAGGTGTAGCCGCTGTCGGAATTACTGGATTTCCATACATTTCTTTCGCCCAGAACAAGCCGATTAGGGCCGGCATGGTGACGATCAACTCCGGGCGTGGCGCCATGGTCGGCTCGGCGTCATCGAAGGGTGCCTCCTGGGAGGTCGAGAAGTTCAATGCCGCCGGCGGCCTCGGTGGAAGGCCCATCGAGCTGATCATTCGCGATAGCAAGGGCAAGCCCGACGAGTCGGCGCGAATCGCGCGCGAGTTCGTGAACAGTGACGGGTGCGAGATCCTGTTCGATGCGGACAGCTCGGCGGCGGCCTTCGCCATTCAGGAAGTGGCCAAGGAGCTCGGCGTCCTGACCGTGCACATGAACTCGGAGACGTCGTCGCTGACGGCTGATCCGAAAATACGCTCTTGGAACGCCTTTCGCTCGGCCCGCCAAGGCATCCACGACGCCATTGGCGGGGGCAGCTATGCCGCCGGCGTGGCTAAAGAAAAGGGCCTCGTGAAGTGGATGGGCTGCTCACCGGATTACGCCTATGGACGTGATTCGAACGTCCTGTTTTTCGAGTACCTGAAGCACTTCAACAAGGACATCGAAGTCGTCGGCGAGAGCTGGCCGAAGTTGTTTCAGGCTGACTACACCGAGCAGCTCACCAAGATCCTGCAAACCAAGCCGCAGGCCATCTACTCGTGCCTCTGGGGTGGCGATCTCACGACCTTCATCGACCAGAGCAGCATCTACAATCTGTTCGCGCAGATGCAGGTTTTCGCCATCAACATCGCGGACTACGCGATTTTGACGGCCGTCAAGAACCTGCCTAAGGGAATCCATTCGGGCAGCCGCTATCTGGCGACGTTCCCCAAGACCAAGGAGAACGCCGACTGGGCCGCAGCCTATCGCGCGAAATTCAACGAGTACCCCCAGAACTGGTCATGGGAAAACGCGACGGGCGCACAGTTCGTCATCGAAGCCATGAAGAAAACGAACAGCACCGACCCCAAGAAAGTTGCCGCCGCCATGGAAGGCATGACGATCGACAGCCCGTTCGGCGTCGGCGGCAAGATCACCATGCGGGCGGAAGATCACACCATCATCAACTACGCCACAGGTTGGGGCCAGACCATACCGACCGATCCCTATGTGCCGGACGTCCAGTCGGTCGATTGGAAGGTGATCGCCGAGCTCGAAATCGAGTGGAAGAAAAAGAGCAAATACCTCTGACCTTTCCACATCTGTGGGCGCGCCTGGACGGTTCTCGTCGTTCGGGCCGCCTGCTTGATTGCAGCACAATCCAATTAGGTGTCCTTTGGATCTCAGCGCTCTGGGCAATTGCCTGACTTCGGCCTCCTGTATTGTCACGCAGACGACCAGCGGCCTCATCATCGGGTTGCTCTTGTTCCTCGTCGCAGCGGGCGTTTCGCTGATTTTCGGCGTGCTCAAGGTGGTGAATTTCGCGCATGGCTCGTTTTACATGCTGGGCGCCTACTTCGCCCTCACGGCCTTCAAGCTCACCGATAACTATCTGGTGGCCGTGCTGGCGGCAGGCATTGGTGTTGCGATTTTCGGACTGCTGTTCGAACGCCTGCTCATGAGCCGGGTCTATGGTTCGCCCGTGCTCATGCAGTTGCTGGTGTGCTACGGCGTCATCCTCATCCTCGACGATGTGGTCAAGATCATCTGGGGCGCTGATTTCCGGTCGTTCGGGATGCCGGCGACCTTCCAAGCGCTCCCCTTCGTGTTCGCTGGCGGCGTGGTCCCGGTGTTCTACATGTTTCTGATCGTGGTGACGTTGCTGATCGCGGCCATACTCGGCCTAGTGATCACGCGAACGCGCTATGGCAAGATTGTTCGCGCAGCCGCAGTCAACCCATCGATGGTTTCGGCCCTCGGCATCAATACGGGCGTCGTATATGCCAGTGTGTTCGTCATCGGAGGCTTGCTGGCAGGTTTGGCCGGCGGTCTCGCCGCGCCGGTCCGTTCACTCGTGTCGGGTATGGGGACGTCGGTCATCATCGAGAGCTTCATCGTCACCGTCATCGGCGGCATGGGCTCGGTCGCGGGGGCCCTCGTCGGTTCACTGCTGATCGGCCTCGTGCGCAGCTTTGGCACGATTGGTTTTCCGCTGTTCACGGAAGGCCTGATGTTCTTGCTCATGGCTGTCGTGCTCGTCGTCAAGCCGAGCGGTCTCTTCGGCAAGGGGAACTGAGGTTATGACTCGATCGTCCCTTGCGCGCGATTGTTTGATTGCGCTCGTCGCCTTCGCTCTGCTCGCGGCCTTGCCCTACTTTTTTCCGAGCAAGAGCCTGACCGACTTCATCGTACGTTTGGCTGCATTCGGCATCTTTGCCACATCGCTCAATTTGTTGGTCGGCTATGGTGGCATGGAGAGCTTTGGGCATGGCCTCTTCTTCGGCCTTGGCTGCTACAGCTTCGGCCTCATCATGCAGAACTTCCCTCATCTCACGATCCCGGGGGCGTTTCTGCTGACCATTCTCTTGAGTGTCGTCGTGGGGACCGTCGTCGGCGCGATCTGTGTCAAACTCAATGAAACGTACTTCGCGTTTCTGACACTGGCTTTCCAGATGCTGCTGCACAGCCTGATCATCGCCTGGACCCCGATCACGGGCGGCGACCAAGGCCTTACCGGCGGCATTCCGCGCCCGCCCTTCTTGGGCATCCGGCTCGACGATCATTATCATCTCTATCTCTTCAGCGGCGGTTTGCTGATCGCGTGCCTGCTTGCGATGCACCACATCGTGCAATCGCCGTTCGGCTACACGCTGCGCATGCTGCGCGACAACGTCAGTCGCGCGCCGTTCTTAGGGATCCACGTCTGGCGCGTGCGCCTCATGGCCTTCGTCATTGCCGGCGGGTTCGGCGCGATTGGCGGCATCATCATGAGTCTCTTCGTCTCGGGCGCATTTCCCGATTTCGCCTACTGGACGATTTCGGGTGAAGCGATCTTCATGATCATGCTCGGGGGCATCACCGTGTATCTCGGCCCCCTCGTGGGCGCCGTGATGCTCCTCCTGCTCAACGATGTCGTAACCAAACACACCGATCATTACGGTCTTGTGCTCGGAACAATCATCCTCCTGTTCGCCCTGGGCCTCCGGAAAGGGGTGCTTGATTTCGCGGTCGACTATTGGCGCGATCGAAAATCAGCGACCGGCGGCTCGATCGCGCTTTCGCCTCCATCAACGGCCACCACCGCACGCGCGGCGGGGGAGTAGCGCCATGCTCGAGATCGAAAACCTGTCCAAATCTTTCGGCGGTGTGGCGGCCACGAGCGACGTGTCGCTGACCTTCCCCAAGGGATCGCTGACCGCCGTCATCGGCCCGAACGGGGCCGGAAAGACCACGTTCTTCAATTTGATCACCGGGGCGTTCCAACCGGATTCGGGCCGCATTCTGCTCGACGGCCAGGATATCGTCGGTCTGTCGGCGCCCGACATCGTACGTCGTGGCATCGGGCGCGCCTTCCAGATCGCGCGCATCTTCCCGACGTTGACGGTGCGCGAAGCGATTCTGGGCGCGGAACAGGCGCATCGCGGTCAGCACCGCGTCATGAGCCGCCGTTTTCCATTGGCCGAGTCCGAGGCGCGCGCCGATCACGTCATAGAAATGGTCGGACTTACGGCCAAAGCCCGCACACTCTCCCGCAATCTTTCGCATGGCGATCAGAAGCTGCTCGATATCGCGCTGGCGCTGGTGCTGGAGCCCAGCGTGC
>JANOKV010000591.1:0-2407 GCA_031419415.1 Hyphomicrobiales bacterium
ATCGATTGTCATCAGCACGTGAGACAAACCGAAGGACACGAGTACCGTCAGGCCGATTTCGATATGCCCGCCGACAATCAGAAGAAGTTTGAGGCTGGCGAGCCCGACCAGAGCTAGGGAGCCGACACGGGCCACCAAGTCATCGCGGCGGACCCCATAGGTCAAGAAGGCGATGCCCAGCAGAAGCCACGCTGCCCAGTAAGCCATGTGCTCCGCATGACTGATGATGAGGTTCAGGTTCAAGTGCGGGCCGTGGAACGCGTGGCGCACTTCGAGCGTCGCCCATCCGAAGAGCAGCAGTGCGGCGAGGATGGCGAGGCCGTTGACGAGCCAGTCCGGCCGTGACCCGCGTGAGGCGCGCGCCACATACAGCGCGGCCAAGCCCGGCATCAGATAGCCGAGAATGAGGGAACTGAAGATGACGGGGCCGATCACCCGATCACCGCTAAACAGGGGATTCTCGACGAGGCCCAGGCCGATGAGGATCAGCACAGCCGAGATTGCAGCGAAGGCGATCGAGGCCCAGTGGAAGATGACGTTGCGCCGGCCCAGATCGAGACGCATCAAGGCATTCGAGAACCCGAGGGAGACGAGGGCCATCAGACCCAGCTCGATATGGCCGCTGGTGGGCGCGAAGATATCGCCGTCATTCAGGGCGTGGCGGATCTGAAAGAAGGCGAGAAGCCCTGCTAAAAGGAGTGCCACGGCGTCGGACAGTCGTTGCGGGAGGTCAGCGCCACGCCGTTCCATCAGGCGTGCGGCGGTGTAGAAAGCAGCGCTCGAGACGCCGTAGCCGACGAGCAGCCAGTTGAGAACCGGCAGACGACCGACATTGGCGCCCATGATGCGGGGGTCCCAGACGATGCGGGCAAGCACGATCAGTGCGAGTGCGGTGACGACGTGGCGCAACAAGGGCAGGCCACGACGATCGGCCACCCAAGCCGCGCCCCAGGCGGTCAGCGCTAGAGCGACGGTGAGATAACCGCGGTCGAGAGCCGCGATCAGGGCGAAGGAGAGCGAAGCAATGGCGGCGACCGCGAACGCGCCGCTCACGATACGCGCGCCGTCCGAATGCGCCCCCTCTCGCTGCTGGAACCGGTCGGTCGCGAGGCCGAACGCAACAGCCAGCGCCAATCCAGTGAACGCAAAGGCCAGGGAGGCGTCGAAGTGTTTGACCCTCGCCCAGGTGAAAATAAGGGCCATGAGCGGCGTGACGGTCGCGGCAAGCGCGTAGACGGCCGCAATCTGGGGCGGCAACCGACTACCCGTCCAGAGTCGCTGCGCCGTACCCAGACAGACACCCGCGCTCATCAGGATGGCGACCATGAGATAGGTCTGCACATTTTCAGGGGTGCGGAAGAAGAAAGCCAGCTCGGGCGTCATCAGGGAGAACAGCGGTGGTCCTGATAAGCCTGGCCATAGGGCGATGCAGGTGAGGAAGACGAGGCCGGCAAAACAGGCGGCAATGGCGGCAGAGGCATTGCGCCAAGCCGTGACCAGCAGCAGCCCGGCGATCGCCAGCGCGAAGGGCACGAAGCTCGCGAGGTCGTGCCGCACTTGCCCGAGCATCAAGATCGCCAGAACGGTGAGCGCGCCGAGCGCCCAGGAGGAGACTGGGTCGATGCGCGCGTCGTCGTCGGGGGCGGCTGGATGTGGCTCGAAGGCCAGAAAGAAGGCGGCGAGCAGAAGTTGCACGAACGCGTGCGTCAACCCCGCGAGCATCCACTCCGAGGAGCCCGATCCCATCTGGTCGATAAAGACGAGGCCCCATCCGAGCGCCCCGATGATGGCGGAGGCGGCGAGCCAGACCCAATGGCGCAGCCGTGCGAGGCCCATGGCGGATGCGGCGACGACGGCGAGATAGACCACCACCGGCCAAGGGCTCGGGCGCACCGAGGAGACGAGCAGCGGCGCAGCATAAGCGCCGACGAGGCCGAAGCCGGCCAAGGCCGGACCGTGCAGCGCGGCGGCGAACATCGTACAGATGGCGACAAAGCCGAGCAGGACGAACGTTATTCCGCTGCCGATAAAGCCGTAGAGCGCGTGGGCGGCGTAAATGGTGCCGAACATGGTGGCGGTGCCGGCGGCCGTCAGCACGCTGGGAATGTGGGCAGCGGGGACGATGTCGAGCCCCACATCGCGCTCGCCACGGCGGAACCACTCGCCGACGGCCAGCAGTGCCGTGGCGAACAGGAGGCCCAAAACGATGCGCGCGCCGGGACCGAAATAGCCTTGCTCGATCGAGTAGCGCACGAGCAGGAGGCCGCCGAGGCCCAACGCCAAGCCACCGAGCCAGACTGCCCATCGGGTGCCGAGCCATTCTTCCATCGAGACCGGTGGGGCGGGCGGTGGTGTCGGGCCTGCGCCATCCGCAACCGTCGGCGGCGGGAGGGGCGGCACGGAACCG
>JANOKV010000592.1:0-3440 GCA_031419415.1 Hyphomicrobiales bacterium
GCAGCTTCCCGAGAACGAGATGCGCCGCGTGCGCGGCAACGACATCTCGATGATCTTCCAAGAGCCGATGACATCGCTCAATCCGGTGATGACCATCGGCAATCAGATCGCCGAAGTGCTGCTGCTGCACCAGAACATGACGAAAGCCGACGCGCAGCTCAAAGCCATCGAAATGCTGCGCCTGGTGCGCATTCCCGAGCCCGAGCAGCGCGTCAAGGAATACCCCCACCAATTGTCCGGCGGCATGCGCCAGCGCGCCATGATCGCCATTGCGCTCGCCTGCAACCCGCAGGTGTTGATCGCCGACGAGCCGACTACCGCACTGGACGTGACGATCCAGGCGCAGATCCTCGCCCTCATCGTCGAGCTGCAACGGGAACTGGGCACCGCCGTCATCCTGATCACGCACGATCTGGGCGTCGTTGCCGAGACGGCGCAGCGCGTCATCGTCATGTATGCCGGCCGCAAGGTGGAAGAAGCTTCGGTCGAAGAATTGTTCGGGCGCGCGCTGCATCCCTATACGCGCGGCCTGCTCAATTCCATTCCACGGCTCGACCTGATCCGCGGCGCGGAAGACGCCTCCAGCACGCGGCTGCAGGAAATTCCCGGCATCGTGCCCGCGCTCACCGCACTCCCCAAAGGCTGTGTGTTCGCGCCGCGCTGCCCGCTGGCCGATGATCACTGCCGTGAGTATTACCCCGACTACGAGCAGAAACGCACCAATCACTGGGTCGCCTGCTTCAAAGCAGACGCGAACGCGGGAGGCGCCCATGGCCGATAACGTGGACACGATGGCGGCGGCGCCCAGTGCCGCTAATTTCGGCAAAAGCGCGAGCGTTGCAGGCGTCGTGAAGCCGATCCTCGAGGTGCGTGATCTCAAGAAGCACTTCCCCGTGAAGAAAGGCCTGCTGCGGCGCACGGTGGGTCACGTGTATGCGGTCGACGGCGTCAGCTTCACTGTCAATCCGGGCGAGACCTTGGGGCTCGTGGGGGAATCGGGCTGCGGCAAGACCACGGTCGGGCGCACATTGTTGCGGCTGGTGGAGCCGACAGATGGGCAAATCCTGCTCGATGGCCGCGACGTCACAAAGCTGTCGCGCGAGGAGTTCCGCCCCTACCGCCGCGAGATGCAGATCATCTTTCAGGACCCGTTTTCCTCGCTCGACCCGCGCATGACGTCGGGCGACATCGTCGGGGAGCCGCTCAAGGTGCACGGCGTGGGAAACCGCGACGAGCGGCGCGAGAGTGTCGCGGCCATCTTCGAGCGCGTCGGGCTGCGGCGCGTACAGATGGACAACTTCCCGCACCAGTTTTCCGGTGGCCAGCGCCAGCGCATCGGCATCGCGCGTGCGCTCGCGCTCAATCCGAAGTTGATCATCGGCGACGAGCCGGTGTCGGCGCTCGATGTCTCGATTCAGGCTCAGGTGATCAACCTGCTGATGGATTTGCAGCGCGAGATGGGGCTGTCCTACCTGTTCATTTCGCACAACCTCGCCGTCGTCGAGCACATCAGCCAGAAGATCGCGGTGATGTATCTGGGCCGCATCGTCGAGTATGCCGACAAGAAGACGATTTTCACCGCGCCGCGCCATCCCTACACCGAAGCGCTCCTGTCTGCCGTGCCGGTGCCCGATCCCTCCATCAAGCGCAAGAAAGTGATCCTGCAAGGCGATGTGCCGAGCCCTGTGCGACCGCCGCCCGGGTGCCATTTCCACACGCGCTGCCCGATCGCGGAGGCGCGTTGCAAAGTGGAGTCGCCGGTGTTGCGCGAAGTGAAGCCCGGCCAACTCGTCGCCTGTCATTTGCGGTAGTGCTGGGCGGGGACGTTTCGCGCTCAACCGCCGTTGGACACGATGCGCGGCGCGCCCTTGTCGATGCGATGGCCCAGGCCATTCGGGGCCAGCGACTGATCTTCTGGTGCGGGAGCTTCTTTCTGAGCGCGCGCCGACCCGACCCGTGACGCGCGTCGCACCTCGTGGCGCCCGGAGCCGACCTTCGCCGCCGCCAGCACGTTGCGGACCTCGGCCTCAGTTTGTCCACACGCTGCCGGCAGCTCGGCCCCCTCCCCCTCGATGACCCGATAGCGTTGCTCGCACAGGGCGATGCGAGGCGGGATGCGCGTGCGCTCGAAGGCATCATAGCCGACCTGCAGGTCGGTCCAGAAGGACGCCCAAGGCCCACCCGCATGGAGGTCGAGCGTCTCCGCCGTCATGCGAAACGGAAAGACGTGGACGTGAAATTTGTCCTGACCCTTGGCCAGCGCCGCGTCCGCCAGCGCATAGATTTCGTCCTGCACCGCATCGGTCATGGCATAGCAGCCCACCGACGTGCAGCCGCCGTGCACGAGAATGTGGGAGCCCGTGCGCTTGTTGGCCTGATCGAAGGCGTTGGGAAAGCCGATGTCGAACGATCGCCGCCAGCGCGTCGGCAGGCGCATCTGGCGTGGTGTGACGCTGTAGAACCCTTCCGGGCTCTGCTTGTCGCCTTCGCGCAGTTTCGGGCCCAGCGTCCCCGTCCAAAAACAGATCGGATAGGTGTCGAGCAGCACGAAGACCGCGCCCTTTTGCATCCACAGCTCGAGCTCGGAGCTGGCCTTGAAGATGCGAATGAAGATCGGGTCGCCCTTGCTCAATCCTCGGGCCGCCAGCCGTTCGGACAAGCGCGCGGGATCGGGTGTGCCGGGCAAAGGGAGCAGGCCGCGCGTATGGGCGATCTGGCGTGCGACGCGCTCGGGCGCCACGATCTGGGGATCGATTTCGAAGGCCGACGCCGACGCCGACGGCGCGCTGACCCACAGGGCCACGCCAGCCGCCATCGCCGTTCGCAACAATCCAGACACGAAGCCACCCCGAACCCAACCGCCGACGCATCCGACACTGCTGTGGGACGCGCATCGACCTGTGCTGCTGGAAACCTACACTGTCGGAGCGGCCAATCCTGTCACCGACGGGCCGCAGGCAAAGCCAAAAGTGTTCCAGGACCACCGCTCACTTCGTCCCGAAAAATCCCAAGCTCATGATCCCCGAGAACACGCCGCGCGAGGTCGATCTGCGATCGTCGGGCAGCTCGGTCGTGGCGACGCCGCGCATTTTAGGACCCGGCGCCATCACGCGCGCGTCGGCCAAAGTGGTCATGTCTTTGGCCTTGGGCGTAAACGGTGTCGCGTGCAGCTTTTCGAGGCGCGGACAACGGCCCTCGGGGTCGACCCGAGTCGAGGCCGAGGCCAGATGCACGGCGGGCTTGGCGTTGACGTGATAGCGCTTTTCGCAGACCGTGATCGGCGGCACTTGGCGATGCGTCTCGAAGTGGTCGTAGCCTTCCTTGAGGGTCTGCCAGAACGCAAACCAGCGGTCCTGCTTGAACCGGTTCATATTTTCGTCCGTCATGCGAAACGGGTAGGCGTGCACGGGGAAATTCTCATGGCCCGCCGCGAACTGATC
>JANOKV010000593.1:0-5550 GCA_031419415.1 Hyphomicrobiales bacterium
GAGGCGGACGTCTACACCTATCGTCTCGTCGTGCGCGACGGCCAAGGCCGCGTCCTCAACGTCACCGTCGACGCCCGCCGCCCCTTCGACCGCTGATCCGCTTCCGTCCGGCCCCGCCCCCCCTTTCTCCGCCAACCCCGCCTTGCCACTTGCGCGCTCCAGCAACCCGTCTCAACATGGCGGCCATCGACATTTGATCTCAGGGAGGATGCGCATGGACTTTTCCGACTCGCCGGAAGAGGCGGCCTTTCGCGCCCAAGCCCGCGCATTTCTGGAGTCCGTCGCCGAACGGCGCAAGCCCGGCGAGGTGTTGGGCTATCGGCGCGGCCAGGAACGACCGGGCGCCTTAGCGGCAGCCAAGGCTTTCCAGGCCAAGAAATATGCGGCCGGGTTTGCCGGCATCGCGTGGCCCAAGGAATGGGGGGGTCGTGGCGGCACCCCAATCCAGCAGGTCATCTACAGCCAGGAAGAAGCCCAGTTCAACATCATCCCTTGGTTTTTCAGCAGCAGCCTCGGTCTGCTCATCCCCACCATCTGCGCCTGCGGGACGAAGAAACAGCGCGAGCGGTTCGCGCCTCCTGCCTTGAAGGGTGAGGAAGTCTGGTGCCAGTTGTTCTCCGAACCGGGCGGCGGGTCCGATCTGGCGGCACTGCGCACGCGGGCCGAACGCGACGGCGACGACTGGGTCATCAACGGCCAGAAGATCTGGACGTCGGGCGCCCACTACGCGAACTACGGTTGTCTCGTTGCGCGCAGCGACCCCAGCGTCCCCAAACACAAGGGACTCACCTACTTCTGGCTCGACATGAAAACGCCGGGTCTCGAAATCCGCCCGATCAAACAGATGTCGGGGTCGCGCCATTTCAACGAGGTGTTCTTCACGGACGTGCGCATTCCCGATAGCCAACGCATCGGCGCGGTCGGTGACGGCTGGAAAGTCTCCATCACTACGCTGATGAACGAGCGCCACATCACGGGCGATGCGCCCGGCCCAGATGTGAGTGAACTGATCGAACTCGCTCGCCGTATCGACAGCGAACATGGCACCGCCCTCGACGACCCTGCGGTGCAGGAGCGTATCGCCGAGTTCTACGTCCGCACCCAGGGGCTTCGCTTCACCAAGTTCCGCACCATGACATCGCTGTCGCGCGGCGAAACTCCCGGGCCGCAATCGTCGATCGGAAAACTCGTCACCGCGGCGAAGTTACAGGACATCACGAGCTATGGGCTCGATCTCCTCGGCATGGCCGGTGGCGTCGCGTCGGCCGACATGCCGCTCAACGGCATCTTCGAGGAGGCCTTGTTTTATTCTCCGGCCCTGCGCATTGCCGGTGGCACCGACGAAATTCTGCGCAACATCATTGCCGAGCGGGTTCTCGGTTTGCCCGCCGACATACGGGTCGACAAAGACTTGCCTTTCACCGAAATCCCGACGGGACCACGGCGCGGAGATCGCTGAGGTCCGGTTAAGCCGCCGCTGAACGCGTGGTGGCGTTCAAGATCTTTCGGCACTCTTCGAGCGCAGAAATCATGGCGCGAATGGTTGGTTCGTCCAGCGTCTTCGTCGGCGTTGCAGCGGGGCGGCCCTCACCGCGCGCCGCTTTCGCGGCGGCCCGTTTGGCGTTCGGCGTCTCAGTGTCGGGTGGCGCAAGGGCCGCGCTCCGCGCCACCTGCGGATCGGGCGGCTCTTCACCGCGCCCCAACGCCTTCACCACTTCGAGGCCTTGTTCGCGCAAAATCTTCTGCACGCCCTTGATCGTATAGCCTTCGCGATAGAGAAGATGGCGGATGCCCTTGAGCAATTCCATGTCTTCCGGTCGATAATAGCGTCGACCACCGCCGCGCTTCATTGGCCGTATATGGCCGAATTTCACTTCCCAGAAGCGCAGCACATGCTTGGCGATTCCGATCTCGTCGGCCACTTCGCTGATCGTGCGGAAGGCTTCGGCAGCTTTTTCCATGGCGTCACCTCGCGTATGCAGCCGTGCCGGCAGGGCGTTGCCGCAGTCAGGCCCCACACGTGGGGCCGCGTGCTATTCGGCGGCTTTGCCGTTGCGGGCCAACCCACCGTTGATCCGCGTTTTCATAATGTTGCTGGCGCGAAACACGAGAACGCGGCGCGGCGTGATCGGCACTTCTTCGCCGGTTTTGGGATTGCGGCCGATCCGCTCGCCCTTCTCGCGCACACCGAACGATCCGAAGGAGGACAGCTTCACACCTTCGCCGCGCGACAGCGCCGACGAAATTTGGTCGAGGACCAATTCCACGAGTTCCTGGGACTCGTTTCTCGGCAGTCCGATTTTGCGCACCACCGCGTCCGCCAAATCGGCTCGCGTCAATGTTTTCCCACCCATTTCACAATCCTTCCTTACGCTTTGGGGACGATGCTAGCCTCGGTGGCGCGAACGGTCAATGCGAAGCTCTTCAAGGCCATGAAAATATTGCAGTTTACGCCGTAGTGCCGACAACGGACGGTTTTCCCCTACCAGCGCGCCAGAACCGCGCCCCACGTGAACCCGCCGCCCATTGCTTCCATGAGAATGAGGCTACCCTCTTTGACGCGGTGTTCTTCGAAAGCCTGGTTGAGCGCCAGAGGGATCGACGCCGCTGACGTGTTGCCGTGCTTGGCGAGTGTGATGACGATTTTGTTCGGATCGACGCCGAGCTTTCTGGCGATCCCGTCGAGAATGCGCTGATTGGCTTGATGGGGAACGTAAAGATCGATCTCGTCGGCGGTGTATCCTGTCGCAACCAGCGTTTCCTCGATCACCCCGTATATTTTCTGGACGGCGTGGCGAAACACTTCGCGCCCGTTCATGCGCAGGTGGCCAACGGTTTTGGTCGAGCCCGGCCCCCCATCGACGTAGAGCAAGTCTTCGAAACGTCCATCGGAGCGGATGCGGGTTGCAATGATGCCACGATCCTCGCGCGTGCCGAGCTGTGGCTGCGCTTCGAGAACAACGGCGCCCGCACCGTCGCCGAAGAGCACGCACGTGCCCCGGTCGGTCCAGTCGAGGATGCGCGAAAAGGTCTCCGCCCCGATGACGAGAGCACGTTTGAATTGCCCAGTTTTCAGAAAAGCGTCCGCCGTGGTCAGGCCGTAGACGAAACCCGAACAGACGGCTTGAATATCGAAGGCGGCTCCATTGGTAATCCCTAAGCCCGCCTGAATGCGCACCGCTGTTGCGGGAAACGTGCGATCGGGCGTGGCCGTTGCGCAGATGACCAGATCGATATCGACAGGATCGATGCCCGCGCGCACGAGCGCCTGCTTGGCGGCGGCGATGCCCAGATCACTGGTCAGCTCACCATCGGCGGCGATGTGGCGCTGTTTGATCCCGGTGCGTTCGGTGATCCATTCGTCCGTCGTGTCGACGATACGCGACATGTCCGCGTTGGTCATGATGCGCTCGGGCAGATAAGCGCCGACACCTCGGATCACGGATCGAATGACGGCCACGTGTTCACCTCGCCCAACTCCGACCCGCCCGTTGATCTCGAGGGATCTGGTGTCCCTGCCGTGGCGGTCGTTGACATTCCACTGCGCGCTCAGCGACGTTCGGGCTCGCTGCTCGGACTCGAGAGCATCCCCGAGATGGCGCCGATATCGGAGCTGATCCGTTCTATGAGCCCGCTTTCAGCCATCTGGTAGCCGACTTTGATCGCGCTCGCAAAACCCAATGCGTCCGTGCTGCCGTGGCTCTTGATCGCAATGCCGCTCAATCCGACAAACAGGGCGCCATTGACCCGCCGAGGATCGATCTTCTGCTTGAGTTCGGCAAAGCCTTGCCGGGCGAGCATCGCCCCCACTTTCGTCACCAGCGAGCGCGTCATGGCGGCGCGCAGATAATTGGCCATTTGGCGCGCCGTTCCTTCGGCGGTTTTCAGCGCGATATTGCCCGCAAACCCTTCGACGACAACGACATCGACGGTGCCCTGGCCGATCTGGTCGCCCTCAACGAAGCCGTGGTAGTCGAACGGTAGGGAGGCGGCATGCTGCTTCAGCAGGGCATGCGCCGCGCGCACCTCTTCGTTACCCTTGATCTCCTCCGAGCCGACGTTGAGCAGGCCTACCTTCGGCCGTTCGACACCGAGCCGAGCGCGCGCCATTGCCGCACCCATGATGGAGAACTTCACCAACTCTGCCGATGTCGCACCGATGTTGGCGCCCACATCCAGCACAATGGAGACGCCCCGCAACGTCGGCCAGAACGCTGCCAGCGCGGGCCGTTCGACGGCTGGCAGCGGCCGCAAGATGAGCTTGGCTAGGGCCATCAGCGCGCCGGTATTGCCCGCAGAGACGACGGCGTGCGCCTCGCCGGTTTTCACGGCCTCGATGGACAACCACATGCTCGTGCCCTTGGCGCGACGAATGGCTTGGCTGGGCTTGTCTTCGGAGGCGACGGTGAGGTCGGTATGCACGACCCGACAGTGCCCGGCGAGCGACGGCTGCGCCGAGATGCACCGCGAAAGGCGGGCTTCATCACCGTAGAAGACGAACTGCAGGTCCGGTTGGCTCGCGAGTGCCAACGCGGCGCCTGGCACCACGACTTCCGGTCCGTCGTCGCCACCCATTGCGTCGAGCGCGAGGGTCCTCGGCCCTGACATACCTGTCTGCCTGCCTACTGCCTATGGACGGCTGCCTTTTCCCGAAAGGCCAGCACGCATCCCCCAATTCGACGCGGACCATACCGCTTCCCGGCGGCGACACAATCGGTTTTCAACGTCGTGCACCGTCGGGTCGATTGTGTGCATTGGCCGTGGTCAGTCCATCCGTTTCAGTTTACCGAGCGCGGCGAATGGCCCGCTCTGCCCCGTGTCCGCTGCGTCTTTCCAGTCGAACTCCGTGTCGGGGCGGCGGGGATACGGATCGAGCCGGCTCGCCAATTCCTCGACGATGACGCGCCCGACCGCGAGGCGTCCATTCTCGATCGACTCGAATTCCACGTTGGCGAATGGATCGACCAGGTCACTGACCATGGCTTCGGCATCGGGAACGAACTCGATTTCGATTGGATAACTCAAGTGCGCGTCCACGGGCTCCACGGTCACCACGCACTCCTGCGTCACGTCGGCGTCCACCGTGCCAACCAGCATATAATGACCTTTACCGCGGGCCTGGATACGATAGCGCGCCTCGATGCGGGCGCAGGCGAGCAGGGCAAGCTCGGTCGCGACGTTGGCGCATTCGGCCGGGGTCGCGCTGCGTGTCCGCTCGAAACCCTTCTCGGGCACGTCGACGGTAGCTTCCATCCAATCGAGCGACATTTGGTTCTCCAATCGTTCGTCAATCAGATCCGGGTCGATGCAATCACGGCGAACGGCAAGGGTCCCTGCAGGATCGCATCGCGCGCTGCCCCGTCGAGCTCGATCGCACTGGCGCGCACATACTGCGCGAGCCTTTCAGCGCAGCGTGACATTTCGGGCGTCGGCGCCTCCGGAGCGCCATAGACATGCCGAAGCACGGCCTGCGTCACATCGCCGGACTGCACGGCGGCCGCATAGTCGCGTGATCGCTCTTCAAAGGCGGCGGCGGCCCGCTGCACGCGG
>JANOKV010000594.1:0-2155 GCA_031419415.1 Hyphomicrobiales bacterium
ACTCTTAATCAGCGGGTCGAAGGTTCGAGTCCTTCTGCGCCCACCAGGGATACCACACCGATGCCCATGGACGCCAAAGACATCGAGAATTTGATCAAGGCCAAGCTTCCCGACGCGACGGTCGAAATCAAGGATTTGGCGGGTGATGGCGATCACTACGCGGCGCACGTCGTCTCGGCCGCGTTCAAGGGCAAGACTCGGGTCGCCCAGCACAAGATGGTCTACGACGCGCTGGAAGGCCGCATGGGTGGCGTGCTGCATGCGCTGGCCCTGACGACGACCGCGCCGAAGGATTGAGCCGGCCGGTTGGCGTGCGCTCGTGCGAAATTCGGTCGTCGGGTGGCGTCTACCGACCAACAGCACACCACTTGAATTCACGACGTAGAATTATGTCATCGCGGCATGTATTGCCGGGCTCCAGCGCACGGCATGTTCCGATCCGAGCCGAAGGAGGGGTCCTGGCAATAAATGCCAGAATGGCGCCGATATGCCTGAGCTTTACCGCCGGAAGGGGACCACGCCGCAGATCAACTCATCACTGCCGATTGACTTCCCGCCGGACCAATCGCAAATGATGTCATGTCCCGGGCGGCTTTGACCTGCCCCGAACCCGAGAAAGGACCAATCATGGACCATCAGACCGCCCACGATCACATCCGCAAGCTTGTCGCCGGCAACGACGTGGTGCTCTTCATGAAGGGCAAAAAGAACATGGCGCAGTGCGGGTTCTCGCATCAGGTCGATGGCATTCTCCAGCACCTGGGCGTCGACTACAAAGACGTCAATGTCCTGGAAGACATGGAAATTCGTGACGGCATCAAGTCGTTCAGCAACTGGCCGACCATCCCGCAACTCTACGTCAAGGGCGAATTCATCGGCGGCTGCGACATCGTCAAGGAGATGTTCCAGGCGGGCGAGTTGCAGGAGCTGTTGACCGAGAAGGGCGTGCCCAACAATCAACGCACGCTGACGGCCTGATGGCCTGACGGCTTCGCGGCCCAAAGCCACGGTATCGGCGGCGGCGAAGGCGGCCGCTGCGGTGGGCAATTAGATGAAATGGGTCGGCGTCTCGACCGTGTATTCTACGGCCCCGAACTCATCAGCGCCCGTGAAACCGCCTAGCGCGCCTGGGGTATCGGCGTCGAGGAAGCTATCCAACGCGGTTGTTACCGCGACGGCCAAGCCCAGAAATGCAGCGCGCTCGACCTCGAGCCGCTGCCTGGCGTCTTGGTGTCCATGACCGGGCCGGAGGCCCGTATTCATCGCCGTCATTGTTGCTTATCCAATTCCCTCAAAGCGAGGTGCGATGGGCAAAGTTCCGAACGGAGGTATATCTTTTTGCCGCCGCCGGAGTCTTTTGGACTTTTCGACGATGACGAAATACATTCTGAAATGGTTAAGATTTCGTTATTTGTTGTCGAGTTGCGCCTAATATCTGAAAATTCCACCGGCACCGCGAGTCGACTGCGCTATGATCGAACCCACGTTGCGCCCCGGCGACACGCTCTTGGCAGCCGACCCGGGTAAGATGGCGGGCGACGCCCACCTCGTCTTCATTGGGCGCGTGCGTTCCGCATGGTCGGACACGCGTACGGCCCCGAAGAACCCGACAGCGGCGCGTGAGGCCAAGGCGCCAGCCACGCTCGAGATCTCCGAGCCGTTTCGCGCGGGGCTACTAGGCCTCGAGGGCGCGTCGCACATCATCGTCGTGGCGTGGCTACACCGGGCGCGGCGCGACGCCATCGTCCTGCACCCATCGCATGTTACGGCTCCGCGCGGCGTCTTCGCCCTGCGCGCGCCCGTGCGGCCCAACCCGATCGGCATTTCGGTGGCGCGCGTGCTGTCTGTCGACTCGAGCGCCGGCCTCATCACCGTCGATGGTTTGGACTTCCTCGACGGCACGCCGCTGGTCGACATCAAACCCTATCGACCCGGCATCGACTCCATACCGGATGCTGTCGTAGGCTGACGCCCGATCATCCCGCTCAGCGCGGCCCAACTCCCGGAGGCCTCTATGCCCGACCTCGAGATTATCGGTGTTCCGTTTTCGAACTATGTCCGCTCCGTTCGCATGCTCTGCGAGGAAAAGGGCGTCGCCTACACGCTGACCCCCTCGCGTCCGCATACGCCCGAGGTCACCGCCATTCACCCCGCC
>JANOKV010000595.1:0-7917 GCA_031419415.1 Hyphomicrobiales bacterium
CAGTGGTTTTGGCCGCACGGCGAGCGGCAGTGACGGGCGCTACGTTTTCGAGACCATCAAGCCGGGCGCCATCGGCGATGGCCAGGCGCCACACATCACGCTCACGATCTTCGCGCGCGGGGGACAGAACCATCTCTACACCCGGCTCTATTTCTCCGACGAGGCCGACGCCAATGCGGTCGATCCGGTGCTGGCGACTGTGCCCACCGACCGGCGCAGCACGCTGATCGCCCGGCGCGTGGAGGGTGGCTATACCTTCGATATCCGCCTGCAAGGTGGCGACGAGACCGTGTTCTTCGACGTCTGAGCACCGGGCGCGGCGCGCGTCTTTCCCCTACATCATCATCGGTTTGCCACTCGTGTCATCTCCGTCTGCCGACAAGCCTGCTTCGGTGGAGCTCAAGGCCGTTCTCGTCGCAGCTATGGGCGCGACGCTGGTCGGTGGCGTGCCGATGATCGCCGTTGGCCTCTACCGCGATGGCATGGACGCACAGTCCCTGCTGTTCTGGCGGTACTGGATTGCGCTCGCGGTGCTGTGGCCGCTCGCGTGGGCCACCAGCCCGAGCTTGCGCGACGATTGGCGCAAAGCCGGGCTGGGCCTCTTCCTCAACGGCCTGACGTTGGGTGTGGTGCAGACGTTCACTTACTTCCGCGCCGTCGAGACTGTGCCGTCGAGCATCGTCATTACGATTTTCTTCACCTACCCAATCATCACGCTGGTCATCGAAGCAATGATCTATGGGCGACGTCCAGGCATCGGGTCGGTGTTCGCCGTCGGGCTCGTGTTTATCGGCGCCATGATGGCGGGTTGGCCCAATCTGTCGTTTGCCGTCACCGAGCCCATCGGCCTCATCTGCGCGATCCTGACGCCGCTGGGCTACAGCATCTATGTGGCGGTCGCCTATCGGTTCACGCGGCAGGCTTCGCCGTTTGCGGCGGCTGCGGCGATCTACTCTGGCTTGGGCGTGGGCTACGCTATCGTCGTCGCTATCGTCGGGCTGAAACTGCCGATCGGCTGGGCTGGCATCGGGGGTCTATTGCTCGTCGCCATCGTGGGCGGGGTCATCCAGATTTCGTCGTTCGCCTATGCCCTGCCGCGCCTGTCGGCTAGCGGCTACTCGATTATCGTCAGCATGGAGCTGGTCACCGTCGTGGTCTTGGGCGTGCTCGTCCTGGGCGAGACCTTGTCGGCCGTCCAGATGGCGGGTGTGGCCCTCGTCGCGGTCGGCATCGTCGTCGACCGTCTGATGCGGCGGTAGGAGAAAGAGGCGCCCGTTGGCAGAGCGCATCGCGCCGTGCCAGAGTCGACGTCTGGGATATATCGCCAGTCTTGACAGCGAGGGCAGTCGATGAGTGGAACGGGTGGGCGCCGAGCGATCGTCATCGGTGCGGGTATTGTCGGTGTCTGTACGGCGCTGGAGTTGCAACGTCGGCAGTGGTCCGTCACCATCGTCGATCGGCTGGCGCCCGGAGAAGGGTGCTCGTTCGGCAATGCCGGTATCCTCGCCGCGCAAGCCGTCGTGCCCGTCGCGATACCGGGCGTCATGAAAAAAATGCCGAGCATGTTGCTCGATCCAGAAAGCCCGCTCACGGTGCGATTGGGCTCACTGCCCACGACGTTTCCGTGGCTGCTGCATTTCTGGCGGGCCGCGCAGCGTGATCGCGTGGACGCCGCCGCCGATGCGTTGAAGGCGCTCAACGGCACGTCGGTGGAGCTGCACGAGGCCAATGCGCGCGAGGCCGGCGTCGCCGACCTCATCAAGCCGGGGCGCTATCTCTACGTGCATCGCGACGCCAGCAAGATCGATGTCCACAACGATCTCGCCTGGAAGCTGCGGCGCGATCGCGGCAGCGAAATCGAGGTGCTCGATGGGCCGGCGCTGCATGAAGCCGAACCCGAGCTGTCGCGCGAATATACGCGCGGTGTGCGCGTCGGGCCGATGGGTTTCACGCTCAACCCGTTTCGGTTGACGCAAGCCTATGCGCGCCTCTTCGAGGCGAAGGGCGGCGTCATCCGCCGTGCCGAAGTCATCGCGCTGAAGCCCGACGGCGCCCGCGTCGGCGTCGAGACATCGGACGGCCGCCTCGAAGCCGAGACGGTGGTCGTGGCAGCCGGCGCTTGGTCGCTGAAACTCGTCAAGCCCCTCGGCCTGCGGCTGCAGCTAATCGCGGAGCGCGGCTATCACATGACGTTTCCCAAAGCGGGCGTCTCGCTCAATCACGTGATCAGCGAACTCGAGGGCCAGTTCGCTGTTACGCCGATGGAGATGGGTCTGCGCTTCGCAGGCACCGAGGAGCTGGGCCAGGCCGACGATCCTCCTGCATGGCGACGGGCCGATGTGCTGACCCGTCAGGCGCGGCGCATGTTCCCGAAGGCCAATCTCGACGACGGCAGCCGCTGGATGGGACCGCGACCCGGGACGCCCGACAGCTTGCCGGCCATCGGTCCACTGCCCAACCACCCCAACATTTTCATCGCCGCTGGCCACGGCCATCTCGGATTGACGGGCGGTCCCAACACGGGCCGCATCGTCGCCGCCATGGCCTCGAACGAACGTCTCAACATTCCCCTCGAGCCCTATGCGCCCGACCGATTTGCGAGCTTCACCCGGAAAGCCCCTGCCGGCGCATCCGCCATGCGCTGACGACGCCCGAGAACGTGGATCGCAACCATTACGGATCCGCAATTCTGGCACTGTGACCTTGACAGTGCCAACTTCTGCCCGATAGTGCGGCGGCGAAGACGGGTTCGTCGATCCGCTGATAGAATGACAATCGAAACCGCGTGATAGGCTGCAAGAAAACGGCGACGCGTGTGAGTTTTGCGGGGAGGCATTGAATGGATGTCCGGGTTCAGGCCGAGCGCCTGAGAAAGACGTTCGGGCCGATCACAGCCGTCGATGAAATCTCGCTGAGCGTCGCCAAGGGGGAAGTTCTGGGCTTCCTGGGGCCGAACGGCGCGGGCAAGTCGACGACGATGAAAATTCTGACCGGGTTCCTCGAGCCCGATAGTGGTCGCGCGCGTATCTGCGGCATCGATGTTGCTGACCAACCCAAAGCCGCCAAGGCGATGATCGGCTATCTTCCCGAGGGCGCGCCTACTTACGGCGAGATGACGGCGTGGAGCTTTCTGCGCTTCATCGGGCGCATTCGCGGCTTCGACGGCGCCGAGAACGACGCCAAAGTGTCCCTCGCCGTCGAAAGGACTGGATTGAAGCCCGTGCTCGATCAACGCATCGACACGCTCTCCAAGGGTTTCAAACGCCGCGTCGGGCTGGCGCAGGCGATCCTGCATGATCCGCCCGTCCTCATTATGGATGAGCCGACCGATGGCCTCGACCCCAATCAGAAACACCACGTCCGCCAGTTGATTGCGCAGATGGCGAAGGACAAGGCGATCATCGTGTCCACTCACATCCTCGAGGAAGTCGAGGCCGTGTGCACGCGCGCCGTCGTCATCGATCGGGGTCGTATCGTCGCCGACGGGACGGCGGAAGAGCTGCAGCGGCGCATGCCCTATCACAACGCCGTTGCCCTCGAGGTGGAAGCGGCCAACGTCGATGCCGTCGTCGCCGCAATGAGCGCGGTTGCAGGCATTGCCAAGATCGATCGCCTGCCGGGCGCCAATGGCCGCATCAAGCTGCGTGTCATGCCGGCGCCGGGGGTATCGATCGCGGGCGCGGTGGCCGCCGTGGTCCAAGAGCGTGGCCTTGCCGTCAGCGAAATGTTCGTCGAGCGCGGCAAGCTCGACGACGTCTTCCGTCAGATCACCAGTCAGGAGGGCGAAAAGAGCCATGCGTAACGTCTTCATCATCGCCTCCCGCGAACTCGGCACCTATTTCGGCACACCGCTCGCCTACATTTTCGCCGTCATCTTCGTGGCCCTGACCGGCGCCTTCGCGTTCTTCATCGGCAACTTCTTCGATCGTGGCCAAGCCGACTTGCAGGCGTTCTTCGCCTATCATCCGTGGCTCTATCTGCTGCTCGTGCCAGCCATTGCGATGCGATTGTGGGCCGAAGAGCGCAAGTCCGGCACGATCGAACTGCTGATGACGCTGCCGATCGCGACGTGGGAAGCGATCCTGGGTAAGTTCTTCGCGGCTTGGGCGTTCGTCGGCATGGCGCTGCTGCTGACCATTCCGATGTGGATCACAGTCAATTATCTCGGGCGTCCCGACAACGGCGTCATCCTGGCGAGCTACATCGGCAGTTTCCTGATGGCCGGCGCGTTCCTCGCCATCGGTTCGTCGATTTCGGCCCTGACGAAGAACCAGGTCATCGCTTTCATCGTGGCGGCGACTTTGTGCTTTCTGTTCGTCATGAGCGGTTCGGAAATGGTGCTCAATGCGGTTCGCGGTCTGTCGCTGGGCCTCATCGTGCAGGTGGGGGGCATGGTCGTGGCAGTGATATGGCTCTTGTTGGCGGCCACGCGCAGCGATACGAACAGCGGCGCGATGGCAGTCGCCACCGGCATCGCCGCCCTCGTCGTCGGCTGGTTGATCGGCGACGTCGGTACAGGATTTCTCGTGCATGCCGTCTCCGCGCTGAGCTTCCTGTCGCATCATGACCAGATCACGAAGGGCCTCATTGGCCTGTCGAGCGTGGTGTTCTACTTGACGCTCATCTCGTTCTTCCTTTTCGCCAACGTCGTCATCGTCGAAATGCGCAAGGCCGCGTGACATCGAGGTCCAGCCCTTTTCGCTCGAGGTTCCACAAACATGCCCGCACTCAATGAGTCTTTGGCCGATAAGGCAGCCCGCCTTTACTGGAAGGTGGGCAGCGCTGTGTTGCTCATGCCCGGAGAGGTCGTCCGCGCGCTCTCGTGTCTCGACCGGCGCACGCTCGCGTGGGCGACGCTGGGGTTAGCTGCGATCCTTATGGTGTCGATCAACATGATCGCCTCGATGCTGTTGCGCGACAGCAAGGTCGACCTGACATCGGAAAAGCTCTTCACGATTGCCGACGGCACCAAACGGGTGCTCGCCAAGATCGACGAACCGATCAGCGTCCGCGTCTACTACAGTCGCCGCCTCGGCGAAGTCGCGCCCGTGTTCGGCAAATACTTCGAGCGCGTGAAGGCAATGCTCGAGCAGTATCGCGACATTTCCCGCGGCAAGGTCATCGTCACGTTCCTCGAGCCCGAACCCTTCTCCGACTCGGAAGACCGCGCCGTGGCTGCCGGCCTGAAAGGCATTCGCCTCACTCAGGACGGCGAGACCGCCTACTTCGGCATGGTCGCCTCCAACACGACCGACAACGACGCAGTCGTGGAATTCTTCGCGCTCGATCGTGAGAAGTTCCTCGAGTACGACCTGACCAAGCTGATCGGCGGCCTCGCCAATCCCAAAAAGAAGGTCGTCGGTCTGATCAGCGGCATCAGCATGGACGGCAGCGGCAATCCGATGATGCCGACGCGCCAGCCCACGCCGGCGTGGATGATCCTGGAGCAAATCCGCGAGTTCTTCGAGATCCGGCAGATCGACCAGACAGCGAAGGCGCTGCCGACCGATCTCGACGTGTTGATGGTCGTGCAGCCGACGCTGCTGCAGAAGGAGACCGCCTACGCCATCGACCAGTATGCGCTCACGGGTGGGCGCGTGTTGTTCTTCGTCGATCCCCACAGCGAGACGAGCCCGATGGGGCCGCCCGGCCTGTCGCTGCCGTTGAGCGTTGAAGTCGACAAGCTGATGAAGAGCTGGGGCCTCGCTTTCGACGCCAGCAAGGTGACGGGCGATCGGGCGTTGGCGCGGCGCGTGCAGTTCGGTGGTGGTCGCGGTGCGGCCGGCGCCGTCAGCGAATATTACGCCTGGCTGCAAGTCGGTAAGGATCAGATCAACGACAAGGACCCGGTGGCGGCTGGCATCGAGCGGTTGCAATTGGCCAGCGCGGGCTCGTTCCTGAAAGCCGAGGGCGCGACGACCATCGTCCAGCCGATCGTGCAGACGACGGCGGCGGCGGGCTACATCGATACGGAGCGGGTGCGCGTGCAGCCCAATCCGATCCAGATTGCGCGATCCTTCGTGCCGGGAACGACGCCGCTGATGTTGGCGGCGCGGGTCGGCGGCGAAGCGAAGTCCGCCTATCCCGACGGCCGCCCGAAACCCGAAATGAAGCCCGAAGAAAAAGCCTCCGAAGACCCGAACGCGACGGATGCCGAGAAAGCGGAAGCGGCCGCCAAGGCCGAAGTCGCCAGGGCGGAAGCCGCCAAGGTCGAGGCCGCAAAGGCCGCCGAAGCCAAAGCCAATGAAAAGCCGCATGTGGCGTCGGGTCGGGTGAACGTCATCGTCGTGGCCGACGCCGATATGCTGCACGATCAGTTCTGGGTCGAGGTTCGCGATTTCCTGGGCCAGCAGGTCGCCGTGCCGCAATCCCACAACGCGGCCTTCGTCCTCAACGCCCTCGAGAACTTGTCGGGCGGCGAGGCTCTGGCCGGCCTGCGTGGCCGTGGCATCAGCGAGCGCCCCTTCGAAAAAGTCGTCGAAATTCGCCGCAATTCCGAGGAGCGCTTCCGGCAGAAGGAAGAGGCCCTGGTCGCCAAGTTGAAGGATGTGCAGGAAAAGCTCGCCCGGCTCGAGACCAAGGGCGGCGAGAGTGGCGCCCCCGTCACGGTCATGCTGTCGGAAAAGGACAAGCAGGCGATCGAGACCTTCAAGGCCGAAATGCTGACGGTGCGCGGCGAGCTGCGTAGCGTCAAAGCAGCACTGCGGCGCGACATCGATCAACTGCACAACTGGCTGCGCGGCATCAATATCGCGGCCGTGCCGTTACTGATCGGCTTTGGCGGATTGATGGTCGGCCTGCTGCATCGCCGGCGTCGTGAGACGAGAGCCTGATGGCGCGTCGCCGAACCTATCGACTGGAGGCACCATGAAGATCACACCGCCGCAATTTGCGGTCCTTTCCGCGGTCACTTTCCTCACAGTGGTGACGGCGGCCGCGAGCTATTCCTATTTCAACCGGTGGACGCCGGGGAAGGTCGAAGGCGCCGTGCTGTTGCCGGTGTTGGCGCGGGACGTGGGCAACGCGGCGCTCATCGAGGTTTTCCAGGCCGACCGCAAGCTGGTGCTCGAACGGTCGGGCGAGCAGTGGCGCCTCAAGGACCGGGATGGCTATCCCGCCAACGGCGAGCGCGTGCGGGCTTTGTTGCTCACCCTGCAACGGGCTGAAGTGATCGAGCGCAAAACGGCCGCTGCCGACAAGCACAAGTTGCTCGAACTCGAGGACCCAACGGGCAAGGACGCCAAATCGCGCAGCGTGCGGGTGATCGACAAGCAGGGCCGGCCGATCGCCGACATCGTGCTGGGCAAGGCGCGCGCCGACGCCTTCGGCTCGGGCAAGGGTGGCACCTATGTCCGCCGTCCCACCGAAACGCAGACGTGGCTCGCCACGGGTGAACTCAAACCAGCCGTCGAGCAGCGCGATTGGGTCCAGACATCGGTCTTCGAGCAAGACGCAGCGAAGATCAAGCGCATCACCCTCGAGCATCCGGGCGAAGAGCCCATCGTGATCGAGAAGAGCGACGGCGACCAGAAATTCCAACTCGCAGCCGTTCCTGATGGCCAGAAGTTGAAAGGGGGCGTCACCGTCGATCCGATCGCCCAAGGCTTCGCGATGATCGATCTGGACGACGTGCGCAAGCTCGATGGCGCGCCTTCGGGCGATAAAGTGAGTGTACTCAAAGTCGAGACCGAAGCCGGGCTCGTCGCTACCTTCCGGTTGCGTCGGGACGGCGAAGCGAGCTGGCTATCGCTCGTGGCGACGGGAGGCGAAGGCGATGCCAAGAAATCCGCCGATGACCTCAACGCCCGCGCCAAAGGCTGGGAATTCAAGGTGCCGCAGTGGAAAGCCGACCAGATCGGCAAACGCCGCGCAGACCTCTTCGAGACGAGTTGATGACAGTGCCGGAGGGAATGGGGA
>JANOKV010000596.1:0-5285 GCA_031419415.1 Hyphomicrobiales bacterium
CATTTATCCGCCGAGAGTGGCGTCAAAGTTGCCGCACTTGTGGCGTCGCGTAAACAGTTCATTCCGAGGGTGCCGCCTTCGCCAAGAAATGCCAGACCCCATCCGCGCCGATGCCGAGCCGCCACCATGTATAGCGTTTCGTCCGACGCATGGCAGACAACTCCGCTGGCGGAACGAGGCGTAGCAGGTCCGTTTCCTGTTCACTCGATAGCCCCACGACCCCCGTTTCGGCAAAATGCGGCCAGAGGTAGACCCGGTTGTTCTCGAGATCTCGACCCAGCGGCACGGCCACCCAGCCAGCTTCGAGAATGGCCACGATGGCCGCCAGCACATCGCGCCCCTCACCATCCGCCGACTGGGCTTTCAAGTACCCGATGGGATCGGATATCGTCTTGTCGGAGAACACAGGCTTGATTTCGTTGAGGTCGATCGCGATTCTCAGCTCCTCGATCCGACCCGAGCGAGCCGCCGTTAGAATTGCGTCGCGCATCTCGATCACCGGTTCGGGCAGGCGGGTGGTGCCGTATCCAACACCGCCCAACGGCTTGGCGGCCGCACCCGGCCTGGATGGCGGCGATTGGGCCAGCGCGGGAGGAAGGCACTGCATCGCGTGGACAAGCCCGTTCGCCGCCAGTAGGAATACCGCTGCGCGAAGGACGAAACGACGTGAGCCGGGCGCCATTGCGGAGATTTCCTGTTGACGGGTTCGCGCCAAACTAGTCGGCTCAGCACGGCTCGCGCAATGGCCAGCGTCATCCAGACGGCCGCGTCTCACGGCTTGGCTCCTGCTGGGTGCGCCACTGCTGTACGGAATGGCCGATGAGCTTCATTCCCAATCCCTTCATACTTCCGATCGGGTTCATCATCGGCGTGCTGATTTCGCTGCCGATCGGACCTATAAACCTGTTGGGACTGCAGCGCGCTGTCGAGCGTGGTTTCTTCGGTGGTCTGGCGGCCGGCATCGGCATCATGATCGGCGACGGCTTGATCGCGTTCGCGGCTGCTTTGGGCGTCAACGCCATTTCCGGCGCGATCAAGGAATACCGCACCGCCATCCAGATCATCGGCGGGTTGGCGTTGATGGGCGCTGGCGCCAAATTGTTCCTGACTGTCCCGCATTTTGCGAGCCGTCATGAGACCGAGCGCGCGACACTGGGCAACTACTTCTGGGACATGCCGCAATTTTTCGCGTTGACGATCACCAATCCGAGCGCGGTGCTCGGGCTGATCGCCATATTCGGCGGCGTCAGTTCGTTCGTGGAGGTGGCGTCACACATCGACGTCGTGGTCATGGTGGGGGCGATCATGGGCGGCAGCTTCACGTATTGGCTGGTCGTATCCCGATTGATCAGCGGCATTCGCCACACGCTCGACGAGGCGCGTATGGCGAACATCAACAAGATTGCAGGTCTCGTGCTGATCGGCTTCGGCATCCTGCTCATTGGCGAGATGGGTCTCAAGCGATGGCGGTGACGGCCGTCGTCACTGGCGCATACGATCGAGAGAGAATTCACCCGATTTGATGCGCACACCCAGCCCAGCAGCGAGCTTGGCCACATTGTCCTCGCCGTAAACGGCGACGAGATCGCTCAGGGCGGTGTAGAGCGCGGCGTAGGCGAGGAGCTCTGGCGCAATGCCATTGGCTGTCCCGTCCTCCCACGCTTCCAGAATATAATTCAATGCGCGTAGACTGTCGTCGCTGCTCTCGGCCAAATTCAGATCCGACATTCCCGAAGTCCCTTTGCTCCCTGACCGTCCCCGTCGTTCCCCGTGGCGGTGCTACCGACGGCGTCGCGCCATCCGCAATAGGCAATCTCTATCACACCCAAAGCGACACGTCGGCAGCACACCAATTCACGGTGAATTCTCAGCCTGTGCCCACGATCTCACGGAACGGTTCTGACGAGACCGTCGGCGAGCTGGGCTCCTTCCGTCAGGAAACGATTGATCGCGATCTTGGCCGTGGGTGTGCACGATTGATACGTGCGGCTGTAGCTGCGATATCCGTCGTTGAAACTCTTCGTCAGTTTGGCACGCCGCATCGGCGAGGAGCCCTCGCCCTCGACGAGGTCACGCATGCGTTCGCGCCAGAGCTGACCGTCATTGCTGCCGCATAGCTCGCGCAAATAATGCACAGCACCGAGGATTTCCGACAATCGAACCAATTTTTCGTCGTAGGGTTTCATTTCGCTGGGTTGGGCGACGGCCACGATGGGGCTCGCCCCGAAAAGGAACGCAGCCGCAAACAGCGTCCGAAATAGGGACGCCGAGCCGCCCTGCCAATCGGTTCGAGTGACCACCGCCACGCGCGCGCCTTTCCCAGAATGGTTTGCCTCAGTGGCGATTATATCCCGATTCTGGGCAACGGGATGGTGCCTCAACGCGCCGGGGCGAGCGCCAGTTCGGCCGCCCGCTGAATGAACGCGGCCGTGCCCTCGGTCATCGGAAGGTTTTGCAATTCATCGAGGCGCCAGAAGCGGGCTGCGGCCGCATCGGTCGCCGCAACCGGCTCGCCCGCCGACCAGACCCCCCAATAGACGGCGATGACATAGTGGACACTCAAGGCGTCGGCGGCATCGCGCAAGATCACGTCGTGGACGTCGAGAATGCCGCCGATCCGCACGACGCATCCAGTCTCTTCCGCCACCTCACGTTGCGCTGCGGACCGCGCGGTCTCACCGGGTTCGACATGCCCGCCCGGAAAACTCCACAGACCCGTGAAGGCGCCCTTGGCCCGCTGGATCAACAGCACGTGCCCGTCGCGGAAAATGGCCGCACTGGCGCCGCACCGGGGCCAGTCGGTCCGACGTGGCGGATTTTGGGTCATGCGTGCTTCGATACCGGCCGGGCGAGACCCAAGTTCTCGCGCAACGTCGCACCTTTGTAGTCCTTCTGAAAGAGCCCGCGCCGTTGCAGCTCGGGCACGACGAACCTCGCGAAGTCCATGTAGCTCGTCGGTACGGAGGCGGCCCCGACGACAAAGCCGTCGCACGCGGGTTTCGTGAACCATTCCTCGAATTTGTCGGCCACTTCCTTCGGCCCACCGACCCACGGCGGAGGCAGCTTGCCGCGACGCGTCACCGTGATGAAATCGCGCGGCGTCGGTTTGCGATCGGTGATCGCCTGCAACACCCGGTCGCGGCCCGATTGCGTGCCGGTGAACTGCGCGAGTTCGGCATCGGTAAACGGCTCGTCGAGCGGTTTGGACCCGAAATCGAAGTTTGTCGCTTCCGACAACAGCATGAGACTGTCGACTTCGAGCGGCAGAGTTTCGATGAAGGCGAATTTATCCTCAGCTTCGGCCTTGGTGGCAGCGACGACGGGATGGCACAGGGTACAGATTTTGATCTGCTCGGGATCGCGCCCCTGTTTGGCGGCATCGGCTTTGAGGTCGGCGTACCCCTTGGCCGCCGCATCGATGTGGGGGTTGGACACGAAGATCAACTCGCCCCATTCGGCCGCGAAACGCCGGCCACGCCCGGACTGGCCCGCTTGGATGACGACGGGATGGCCTTGCGGCGAGCGCGGTACGGTGAACGGCCCACGCGACCGGAAGTGCTCGCCCTCATGGTCGATGCGCTTGACCTTCTTGGGGTCTGCGAACCGACCTGATGCGCGATCGACGATCAGGGCGTCGTCGGCCCAGGTGTTCCAGTGACCGAGCACCACCTTCATGAACTCGTCGGCCCGATCATAGCGCGCGTCGTGGTCTATGACGCGGGGCAGCCCCATGTTCTGCGCCTCGACGTCGTTCATCGAAGTGACGACGTTCCACGCAGCGCGGCCCTTGGTCATGAGGTCGAGCGTCATGAACATGCGCGCGACATGGTAGGGCTGGTAGTAGGTGACCGAGTAGGTCGAGCCGAGCCCGAGGCGGGTGGTCGACATGGCCATCGGCATCAGGCACGCGATCGGGTCCATTTTGACGCAGCGGATGCCGTGCTCGACCGCTTCGGCAAAGCGCCCGCCGTGAAACTCAGGCATGCCCAACCGATCGTCGAAGAAGGCGATCTGGAATTTAGCGTCTTCGAGGACGCGCGCAATTTGGGCGTAGAACTCGGGGCTGGCGAAATCCAGTCGCGAATCGGGATGACGCCAGGACCCGGCGAAATTCGAGCAGTTCTGCGCCTGCAGAAACCCGACCATGATCATATCGCGCATTTTGCTGCACCTACCCCGCCTCATCGCAGCCGAGCCGGGCATCGATGCGTCGAAATCGACGCCGCCTCGCGACTGTGGTGTATCCTCGCCCTCTCTCGTGATGCTTTCGCTGAGGCGCGAGGGGCGATAAGTGATCTTGCTCGCGGCTGCGCGCATTGAGCAAGCAAAAACACGAGAGGGAGTGAGATGCGGGGAAGCAGGAGCGCGGCACGTGCAACGCCGCAGCCAGCAAGGACGGCTGGCGCGAGGTCGAGTCGGCACTGATGGCACCCGCACCCGAGGCGCAGCAAACGCGCGACACCCTTTTCTCGCCCTTTCGGGTGCGCGCCTTCCGCTTTCTGTGGACAGCCGACCTGCTCACAGCATCCGCGATCGAAATGGAAATCTTGATCCTGGGCTGGTACGTTCTCGTCGAAACCGGCTCAGTCGTTATGCTGGCCTTACTGGGCGCCATGCCCTACATCGGCACCCTGTTTGCTCCGGCGGCCGGCATGATGGGCGACAGGGTGGGCCTGCGTCGTCTCCTGATCGCCATGCGCGCCTTTTACTTCTTCTTGGCCGCGGGGTTGGCAGCGCTGGCCTTCCTGGGTCTGCTCAGTCCGATCATCGTGATCGCCTTTGCCGGCCTTTCGGGCCTCGCGCGCTCGTCCGATATCGGCATGCGATCGGCCTTGTGCGCTGAGATCATGCCGATCCGCCTGCTGATGCGGGCCATGGGTATCTCACGCACGACGGCCGATTCGGCACGCGCCGTCGGCGCGCTGACGGGTGCGGGACTGTTTGGCCTGCTCGGCATCGGCCCCGCCTATCTCGTCGTTGCGAGCGCCCACCTCTTGGGTTGCCTGATGACCTTCGGCGCCCGGAGCGGACCGGCGACATCGGGTGATGCCCCGTCGGCGGTGACGTTGACCCGGCCTTCGCCTTGGCGGGAGATCATCCTGGGGCTCGCCTATGTCTGGCGCACGCCCCATCTCATGGCCGCAATGTGGCTCGCCTTCCTCGTCAACCTGTGCGCCTTCCCTCTCACGAGCGGACTGCTGCCGTACGTGGCGCGCGAAATTTACGGCCTCGACCAGAACGGTCTCGCGCTCCTGGTCGTCTGCTACGCCCTGGGCTCCCTCATC
>JANOKV010000597.1:0-1689 GCA_031419415.1 Hyphomicrobiales bacterium
GCCTCGCTCGATGTCTCGATTCAGGCCCAGATCATCAATCTGTTCCTGAAGCTTCGGCGCGATCTGGGCCTCACCATGCTTTTCATCAGTCATGATCTGGGCGTGGTGCGCCACATCTCCGACCGGGTCGCCATTATGTACCTGGGGCGGATCGTCGAGATGGGACCAACGCGCGCCGTCTATGATGCCCCCAGGCACCCCTATACGCGCGCGCTACTCGACAGCGTGCCAAAGCTCGAACTCGCCGACGATGCGTTGGTGACCTTCCGTCCGATTCAAGGCGAACTGCCCTCGCCGTTGTCGCCGCCTGCCGGTTGCCATTTTCATCTGCGCTGCCCCGGCGCGCAGCCCGTGTGCCGGACCGTTGTGCCCCTACACTCGACAGAGAACGCCACGCGCAGCGCTGCGTGTCATTTTCCACTAGAAGAGGCGGGAAGATCGCCTCAGACGCCTCGCCGTTCGCCGGAGTAAAGGGAAATCGACCCTCGCTCATGGTGCGCGCCCAAACCGTCGCGGTCGGATTTCCATCACACGCCGCTGCCGGGCGTGCATGCCGCTCAGGAACAGTCACCGTGGCTTCTGGATAAATGGATGGGGCCAATGAGGGCCGAGTTTAGCGCCTGGTGCGGCAGAGCGTCATGAAACGAACGCGCTACAGCATGATAAATTATGTAATTCATTGTTATTTAAGAAATTATTCTGGATGCCCTTGCTGAACACTTTTCGAACTCTGTGCATAGCTCCAGGGGAGGGGTTCCGCCGGGTGCTTGACGAGGTTCGAATGATGCGATGACGACCTGGGTCGAACGTAGAAATCGTACGGCAATATAGTCAATTCGAACGGACCCAATCACCGTACGGGCGCGCGCGAGGTACTCCGCGCCGCCCTGCATATTCGCGCATGAAATGACGCCCCGGCTCGCGTGGCGGGCGCGGACGTAAGTGTCATCGTGAGGTGACTGGCCCCAAATTCAGCTACGGCGCTCTGATCGAAACTCCGGCGCGCTGGGTCCCTCTCTTCCAACTCGCGCCGTTTTCGATCGAATGGCAGCTCATCCCCGAGATAGCTGCTGGTTTGGGCCACCGCAGCGCAACGACGAAGTGGGCCGACAGCATCGTCGATCGCCTGTGGTAATCATGTTGGAGGATTTGCAGACGCTGAACACCTCCGGCGGCACGTTGGGATGGTCGCCCATGGCCCGAATCAGTGCATTACGGCTCCCGGAAAGCGCGCCGAAAACTGTCGGTCAGGGGTTGAGCCAAGTAGGCCAGCAGCGTTCTTTCGTCGGTTTCGATGAAAGCTTCGACGGGCATACCGGGGCTCGGCTTGATGCTCGGAAAACGAGCCATCTGGGCAGGGTCGGGTTCAATGCGAGCGAGGAAATAGTGTTGTCCTGATCGTTCGTCGCTCAATGCATCAGCCGAAACAGATGTCACCCGGCCGTCAATCTGATGCGTGGTACGGCTCTTGAAGGCCGTAAATGCGATTTTGGCCGGCAAATTTGCGCGGACAGCATCGATGTCTGCTGGTCGAATGCGGGCTTCTATCATCAGTTTGTCTTCGTTGGGAACGATGTCGAGAATGTTTTTCCCGGGGCCGACTACCGCGCCAATGTTGCGGTATTGCAGGTTCAAGACGGTACCACCCTGTGGAGCCAAGACCTCTCTTCGACGCAATTTGATACGTGC
>JANOKV010000598.1:0-7645 GCA_031419415.1 Hyphomicrobiales bacterium
TTCCACGATGGCGCCCCCTTCACCGCAGACGACGTGGTCTTCAGTTACGAGCGCGTGCTGCAGCCCACCTCCGACATGAAGGGGCTGCTGTCGTCCGTCGACACGGTGACCAAAGTCGATGATCACACAGTGCGGATCAAGACCAAGGGCCCCAATCCCTTGCTGCCGGCCAACCTCACCGACCTCTTCATCATGAGCAAGGCATGGGCCGAAAAGAACAATGCGACGAAGGTCCAGGACTTCAAGAACAAGGAAGAGAACTTCGCCGTCCGCAATGCCAACGGCACGGGGCCATTCGTTCTTATTTCGCGTGCCCCGGATGTGAAAACCGTGCTCAAGGCCAACGTCGATTACTGGGGCAAGGATCAGTACAAGCACGGCATCACCGAAATTGAATACATCGTCATCAAGGCAGATGCGACACGCGTCGCTGCGCTGCTCTCGGGCGAGGTCGATTTCGTCCAAGATTTGCCCGTGCAGGACGTGGAACGCGTCAAGAGCACAGCCAACTTGAAAGTCGCCGTTGGCCCTGAGAACCGATCGATCTTTCTCGGCATGAACGTCGGTGACAAAGAACTGGCGACCTCCGAAGTGAAAGGCAAGAACCCCTTCGCCGACAAGCGCGTTCGTCAAGCGATGAACATGGCCGTGAACCGCGACGCCATCCAGCGCGTCGTCATGCGTGGCCAGTCCGTCCCGACGGGTACCATTGCCCCTCCGGGCGTGAACGGCTGGACGAAGGAGATGGACAAGTATCCCGCCGTCGACGTGGCCAAAGCCAAAGCGTTGATGAAGGAAGCGGGCTACGAAGCCGGCTTCTCAGTCAGCTTCCACTGCCCCAACGATCGCTACATCAACGACGAAGCGATCTGCCAGGCCGTGGTCGGCATGCTCGGCCAAATCGGCGTCAAGTCGAACCTCGTCGCTCAGTCCAAGTCGATCCACTTCCCGATGATCCAGAAAGCGCAGACCGATCTCTATTTGCTCGGTTGGGGCGTGCCGACGTTCGACAGCCACTACATTTTTTCGTTTCTCTATCACACGCGCACCGACAAGATCGGCGGCTGGAACGGGACACGCTATTCGAACCCCGTGGTCGATAAGCTGACCGCCAGCCTCGAAAGCGAGACCGACCTGAAAAAGCGGGATGCGACCATCGCCGAGCTTTGGAAGACCCTGCACGACGAGGCGATCTATATTCCGCTGCACATCCAGACGCTGGCCTACGGCATGAAGAAAAACGTCAACATCGACGTCGATATCTCCAACTCGCCGAAGATGAAGCTGTCGACCGTGGGGAATTGAGTGGCAATGCCCGTCTCCCAACAGCGAAGGCGCCTGGCTTCAACGTGGCGCCTTGGAATCGTGGAGCAACGGTGTCGGGCTGAAACCAGACACCTACGGCGCCAATGATCGCTTACGTCCTTCGCAGTCTCGTGCAAGCCTCGATCGTGCTGTTGGCGGTGGCGCTGCTCGCGTTCTCCATGTTCCGGTTCGTGGGCGATCCCATTGCCAATCTGGCGGGACAGGAAGCGACGCAAGCCGATCGCGAGGAACTACGCAAGCACCTGGGCCTCGAGGACTCGATTCTCGTGCAGTTCGGACGCTTCGTGGGCGGCGCCATCAAAGGCGAGTTCGGCATCTCCTATAAGCAGGGCCGCAAGGTTTCGGACCTGCTCGCCGAGCGGCTACCGGCGACCCTCGAGCTGGCGCTGCTCTCGACAATCTTGGCCACCGGTCTGGGCATCGCATTCGGGGTCTACACCGCCATCCGACGAGACGGCCTCATCGCCAACGCGATCATGGTGCTCTCCCTCGTCGGCGTCAGCCTGCCGACGTTCATCATCGGCATCGGCCTCATCTATCTCTTCGCCGTCGAATTGAAATGGCTACCCTCCTATGGACGCGGCGACGTCTCGAGTTTCGGATGGTGGACGACGGGGCTACTCACCGAAAGCGGCCGTCGTTCGCTGGTGCTGCCGGTACTGACATTGGGCTTCTTCCAGTTGACGCTGATCATGCGGTTGGTGCGCTCCGAAATGCTCGAAGTGCTGCGCACCGATTTCATCAAATTCGCGCGTGCGCGCGGCATCGACGAGCGCAAGATCAATTTTCGCCACGCGCTGCGCAACACCCTCATTCCCGTCGTGACGATCGCCGGCCTGCAACTGGGCGGCGTCATCGCTTTCGCAATCGTCACCGAAAGTGTGTTCCAGTGGCCGGGCCTGGGCGCGCTGTTCGTCCAGGCCGTGCAGTTCGTCGATATTCCGGTGATGGCGGCCTACCTGATGTTTGTCGCGCTCATTTTCGTTATCACCAACTTGATCGTGGACCTGCTCTATTTCGTCCTCGACCCGCGCCTGCGCAGCGATCGACCCGAGGCCGCGAAATAGCCAATGACCGAAGCCCCCCGCACGACCAGCGCCGCGACGCCACCGCCTGCGGGCACGCCGCAACGGCCCCCGATGGGTCGCTTGGCGCGCGCTTGGGATTCCGATCTGATCTGGTCATTCCGTCATTCGCCGCTGGCGATGGGGGCCGGCGCCGTCACGGCATTTTTCATGCTGATTGCCCTGTTCGCCCCTTGGATCGCGCCGCAGAACGCGTTCGACCCTTCGAGCCTCAATCTGATGGACGGTTTCCTCGAGCCGATGAATCGGGGCGCCACAGGCAATCTGCATGTGCTGGGCACCGACAATCAGGGTCGGGACCTTCTCTCCGCGATCCTCTTTGGCTCGCGCGTATCGATCATCGTCGGCTTCCTGTCGGTGGCGTTCTCGCTGCTCTTGGGTGTCTCGCTCGGACTGATTGCCGGCTTCGTCGGCGGGCGCACGGACGCGATCATCATGCGCATCGCCGACATCCAGCTTTCGTTTCCAGCCATCCTCATCGCACTTCTGGTGTTCGGCATCGTGCGCGGCTTCATCCATCCCTCGCAGCACGAACAGTGGGCGTTGGGCGTGCTGATCGTCGCCATCGGTCTCGCCAATTGGGCACGCTACGCACGCACCGTCCGCGGCTCGACGATGGTCGAAAAAAACAAGGAATACGTGCAGGCCGCCCGCGTCATGGGTCGCTCGTCGTTCGCCATCATGCGCGAGCACGTGCTGCCCAACGTGATGGGTCCAATCCTCGTCATCGCTACGATCAATCTGGCGCTGGCCATCATCGAGGAAGCGACGCTGTCGTTCCTGGGCGTGGGCGTGCCGCCGACGCAACCGTCACTCGGCACCCTCATTCGCATCGGACAGCAGTTCCTGTTCTCCGGCGAATGGTGGATCTTGATGTTTCCTGCCCTGGCGCTGGTGCTTCTGGCCCTCGCCATCAACCTGCTCGGCGATTGGCTGCGCGACGCTCTGAACCCAAAGCTCAAATGACCCGATCGAAAGAACCTATTCTCAGCGTGCGCAATCTCAGGGTCGAGTTTCCAACCCGGCGGGCCACCCTCGTCGCCGTCGACGATTTATCGTTCGACATTGCGGCCGGCGAGGTGCTGGGCGTGGTCGGTGAATCGGGGGCAGGAAAGTCCGTCACCGGGGCCGCTATCATCCGCCTGCTCGAGCCGCCCGGACGCATCGCCGGGGGCGAAGTGCGGCTCGCGGGCCAGCGCATCGATGATCTGGCCCTGCCGCAGCTTCGCGCCATCCGGGGCCGCCGCATCGGGATGGTGTTTCAGGACCCGCTCACGAGCCTCAACCCGGTGTTTCGCGTCGGCGAGCAGCTCGTCGAGACCATCCTGCAGCACCTCGACATGACCGATGCCCAGGCCCGCGCCCGCTCGATCGAGTTGCTGGCCGAGGTCGGCATTCCCGCTCCCAACGAACGCATCGATGCTTATCCCCACCAGTTGTCGGGCGGCATGCGCCAGCGCGTCGTGCTCGCCTTGGCCCTCTCCACCAACCCCGAGCTGTTGATCGCCGACGAGCCGACGACAGCGCTCGACGTGTCGGTGCAGGCCCAGATTATCACGCTGATGAAAGGTTTGTGCCGCCGGCACGGCACGGCCGTCATGCTGATCACGCACGACATGGGCGTCATCGCCGAGATGGCCGACCGCGTGATGGTCATGTACGCGGGCCGCATGGCCGAGATCGGCCCGGTGCGGGACGTACTGCGGGCTCCACGCCACCCATATACACGCGGCCTCATGGGTTCGATCCCGAGCTTGACCGGAACGGCCACGCGACTCGCGCAAATCCCGGGCTCGATGCCGCGCCTGACCGCCATTCCCAAGGGCTGCGCCTTCAACCCACGATGTGCCGAGGTCTTCGCGCGCTGCCGTGAGGCGCGTCCCGAACCGATCCCCGTCGGGTCGGGTGCCGCGGCGTGCTGGCTCTATGCGCCGGCAACCCAGGAGCGCACCCCATGACAGGCGCACCCCTCGTCGTTGTCGAGGACCTGCATCGTGTGTTCGATGTGTCGAAGCCCTGGCTCGAGCGGGTGTTCGATGGCACGCCGCGCCAGACCCTGACGGCGGTTGCGGGCGTGTCCTTCACTATCGGCAAGCGCGAGACGTTTGCCCTCGTGGGCGAGTCGGGTTCGGGAAAATCGACGGTCGCCAAGGTGGTCGTCGGGCTGCTGCCACCCAGCGCCGGCACCGTGACCATTGATGGAATATCGATGTCGGACGCGGGCCAAGCACGCGAGCGACGTGCGTTGCAGCGGCGCATCCAGATGATATTCCAAGACCCCTACGCGAGCCTCAATCCACGCTGGCGCGCTGACCGGATCATCGCCGAACCGCTGCGCGCGCACGGCCTCATGACCGACGACCGCCAGATCGACGACCGTGTCGGCGATCTGCTGCGCACGGTCCGTCTCGACCCCGCCGACGGAGGAAAATATCCCCACGAGTTCTCGGGCGGACAGCGCCAGCGCATCGCCATCGCGCGCGCCCTGGCGGCCAATCCGGAGTTCATCGTCTGCGACGAGCCGACTTCGGCGCTCGATGTTTCCGTGCAGGCGCAGATTCTCAACCTGATGCGCGATTTGCAGGATGAACTCGGTCTCACCTATCTGCTGATCAGCCACAACCTCGCTGTCGTCCGCCATATGGCGACGCGTATTGGCGTGCTGTACTTGGGTCGTCTCGTGGAGGTGGCGCCGCCGTCGGAATTGTTCGCCCGTCCGCGCCATCCCTATACGCGCATGCTGCTCGATGCCGTGCCCGATCTGCTGACCACGGGCCGCGAGCGCCGACCGATCGAGGGCGAAATTCCAAGCCCTATCGACCCGCCACCCGGCTGCACCTTCCACCCTCGCTGCCCCTTCGCAAACGACCGCTGCCGGGTCGAATCTCCTGCACCTGTAGACTTCGGATTGTCGAAGGTCGCCTGCCATGGCGTCGAAGAAGGACGCATTTGACGTCTGGCAACCCCACCATTACCGAAAGATAATTCCCCAGCCGCATTTTCGACATCGCTGCTCCAGAATGCCGACACGGCATCGCCCGACCCTTTGGTCGCTAACAGACGATTTCCAAATCCGTTCTGGCGATGGGGTGTACGACATGCCTTCACGATTTTTCAGCGCAACCGCGGTTGCAGCTCTCGTTCTGGCTCATCTCGCAACACCGGTGGTGGCCGCAGACGCCGCCTTGCAACTCGATACCGCGCTCAGCCAACGCATCTTGGCTGCCGGTGAAATGCAACGCCTGCACGTTCGTGTCGGCATGAAGGGCGTCCGGCGGGCGGGGGAGAAATCGCGCGCACCCATGAACATCGCGCTGGTCATCGACCGGTCCGGGTCCATGCAAGGCAAGCGTATCGACGAGGCGCGCCGCGCCGCGCAAATGGCGATCGATCGCTTGTCGCCCGACGATATCGTCTCGGTCGTGAGCTACGACGACCGGGTGGAGGTCGAAGTTCCCGCGACCAAGGCGACCGATCGGGCCGCCATCAAGGAGCGCATCCAGCGGCTGACGGCGCGCGGTTCGACCGCGATCTGGGCCGGAATGCAAGCGGGCGCCGCCGAAGTGCGCAAGTTCAAGGGCAGCGACCGCGTGAACCGCATCATCCTGCTGTCGGACGGCTTGGCCAACGTCGGGCCCTCGCGCCCCGAGGAATTCGCAAGCCTCGGTCGCCAGCTCGCTGCCGAAGGGATCACCGTCTCGACGATTGGTCTGGGCCTGGGCTACAACGAAGACCTGATGTCGAAATTAGCGACCGCTGCCGACGGCGCCCATGCCTTCGTCCAGGAGCCCGCCGACATCGCCCAGTTCCTAGCCCGCGAATTCGACGATGCCCTGGGCGTCGTGGCGCAGGACGTCGAAATCATCTTCACGCTGGGACCGGGAGCAAAACCGCTTCGCTCGCTCGGTCGCGAGGCGAAAATCGACGGTCAACGCATCGTCTTCAAAGTCGGGCAGATCATCGCGGGCGCGGAGCAGGTCTTACTCGCCGAGTTGGAGGTGGCTGCCACCTCTGCGTCCGGGAACGCGAAGCTGGTCACCATCGACGTGGCCTATCGGGATGTCGCCACCGGTGGCGCGCACACGCAATCGACGTCCCTCACGGTCGACTTCGGAACGTCCACGCAAGCCGCAGCCAGCCTCGACCCGATCGTGGGACGGGATGTCGCCGTCATTCACGCCCGCGAACAGCGCCAAGAAGCCATCAAACTTCGCGACGCCGGACGCATCGAAGATGCCCAGCGCGCCTTCGAGGCAAACCAGCGCTATGTCGAAGAGCGCCAGCGCAGCCTGCCGAGCGCTGCGGGATACGCGCCGCTCGATGAGGAACGCAAAGCCAGCCAAGCCGGCGCCGCCCCGGTTGCCGCCACCCCGGAGGGGTGGAACAAAGCCCGCAAAATTCAGCGGGAGTCCGACGCCAACAAGGCTGGTGCGAGCACTAGGTACTGACACCGCCGCAGGCGAATAAGCCAAGCAATCCCAGAACTGGCCCGATCTTTGCTTTTTCTCAATCAACTCTCAGGGGCGCCCGCCACCAAGGCGGGGGCCCATCAAGGTGGAAGGAATAGGCAAATGACCGAGCGGACCATCGTCATCGCCATCGCAAGCTGGATCGCTCTGGCTATCGTCGGCGACACCACCGTTGCGAATTACCTCGGCGGCAACGAATTCCTTTTGCTGGCTCCGATCATCGGCTCGGTGTTCCTCTGGAAAACCTACGTCAGCGACTGATTTCGTCCCCTGATGTCGGATTGGTCCGGCATTGGATGCCCCTTCGGGCTATTTCCTCATTGATCGAAAGCGATCCAGCCGGATATATGTGCGCCGACCGTTCGGCGCGGCCGAATGTCCGTGCCGAGCGTTTCAGGGTCGCCTCGAAACGGATGGCACTGCCTGCGGCATACCGATGTTGCGGATCAGTCGCCTGCCTACTTCGAGCTGGTCAGACGTGCCGCGGGCGTGGCGGAATTGGTAGACGCACTGGTTTTAGGTACCAGCGGCGCAAGTCGTGGGGGTTCGAATCCCTCCGCCCGCACCACGCCGCCTTCTGGGCGACGCGTGGCAGGTGGAGGATCGGCGCCAAAACCGATCGGTCGACGAGAAATTTTGGGCGCCCGAGGCGCCGTGTCACGAAGGATGTGAAGGACAATGCAAGTCTCGGTGACCAATAGCGACGGACTGAAGCGGACATTGCGCGTCGTAATCGAGCAGGGCGAGCTCGACAAGCGCTTCACG
>JANOKV010000599.1:0-2540 GCA_031419415.1 Hyphomicrobiales bacterium
CGGTATTCCTCGATCTTGCGCTGCCACGGCAGCCCCTTGTTGGAGGGCGACAACACCTCCACCACCATCTTGGGGTTTTCGGCTTCGTAGACATCGAGGCGCGGCGTGTCACAGGTGACGAGGACATCGGCGCGGCGCAAGGATCGCACTTTCGTGCGCAAGGCAAGATCCGCCGTCGCGGGCCAGCAGGGTGTGCCCCGGAGCTGGGTGTGGAGTGCCGCAAAAACGTTGCCTGTAATACGATCATGCATCGAGCTGGCGCCGGTCATCATGGTGATCGGGTCACGCATGATGACGGGTACGCCATCGACCAATTCATAACGATCTTCCTGGCTCTGCTGCCATTGGAAGAACTCTTCGGCGGTCATGAGGCGGGCGACGGTCTGGGACATCGCGGCATCGGTCTCCGGTTCGAGGGCCAGTCTATCACAACAGTTCCCCCCCTGACGACAGCCCCTGCGTGGGGATGGAACCAACTGGATCGTAGGCGCATTCTCCTGTCGGGTTGGCTGATGGAGAACTGCCTTGCAAACACGCGCATTCAGTCGGGACGAGGGCCGAATTGTCGAGACGTCGCGCGGCCTGGAAATTTTTGGGCGCATTCTTCTGGCGGCGATATTCGTCACTTCAGGGGTGGGCAAACTGGTCGGATGGCCGGCCGTGGTGGGGTCGATCGGGGGAAAGGGTGTGCCCTTCCCGGAAATCGTCGGGGTGGCCGTCATCGTTCTGGAGCTGTGCGGCGCGTTGGCGCTGGTATCTGGTTGGGGCGCCCGGTGGGCGGCTGTCGCGCTCGCCATCTTTACCGCCGCAGCATCGTTTCTCTACCACCCCTTCTGGGCTGTCGAGGCAACGCAGTACATGAACCAATTCAACCATTTCATGAAGAACGTCGCGATCATCGGTGGTCTGTGCGTCGTTGCTGCGCGCAGGTAGTGAGGTGGTCCTTTCGGACGCCTATGGGCCATCGGTTTGGTTAGCCGTCGGGAACCAATCGAATTTCCTCGTGTTTCAATGACAAGGGCCAACCGAGCCGCCGACGCAGAGGAAACCCGAATGACCGACGAAAAGCAGGAAATTCGCCCCGACTACGACGAGAACACGCAGCCGCGCCCGCAGGAGGAGCTAGCGTCTCAGCGCCCTCCCAGCAAACGCGGATTTGCCTCGATGGACCAAGCCCGCCAGCGGGAAATCGCCAGTAAAGGCGGGCATGCCAGCGGTGGAAATTTCGCCAACAATCCGCGTCGCGCGGCCGAAGCCGGTCGCAAAGGCGGACAGGTGAGCGGGGGCAATTTCGCCAACAATCCCCAGCGCGCTGCCGAGGCTGGCCGTAAGGGCGGCCAAGTGAGCGGCGGTAACTTCGCCAATGACCCGCAGCGCGCGGCAGAGGCCGGTCGCAAAGGCGGCCACGTCAGCGGCGGCAATTTCGCCAACGATCCCGAACGCGCATCGGCTGCAGGCAAAAAGGGCGGTGAAGCAAGTCACAACCGCGGGACCCGCGACGAAGACTGAGCTTGCTTGCAAACACATGCAGTTCAACAAGAAAGGGCGGCTCGATGAGCCGCCCTTTCTGCGTTCATAGATGCGCCGTCGCCTGATCGCACGCTGTAATACATATCGAACTCGACCGGATGGGGCGTCATGTCGGTGCGGTCCACTTCGACCAACTTCATCTTAGTCTCTTCATCTGCTAGTCTATGTTATCGTAACTCGCACGATGAACGAACGAGGGCCAGATGGATTTCGATCGCATCACGCATTCGCCGGACGTCATGGGCGGCAAGGCCTGCATACGGGGCCTGCGAGTTTCGGTCGGCATGGTGGTGGGCCAGATCGGGGCTGGACGCAGTATCGAACAGGTGCTCGGCGATTTTCCTTATCTGGAGCGCGAGGATGTGCTGCAGGCAATTCGCTATGCGGCCAAACTGACCGAAGCGCGTGATTTGATCATCGCCGACTCGTGAACATACGGATTGACATGAACCTGACTCCCCGCTGGGTGGCAACGCTACAAGCTGCGGGATATTTAGCCGAACATTGGTCGAAAATCGGGAGCGGAGAAGCTTCGGACCGTGAGATCATGGGCTACGCGCAAGTTCACGATATGGTCGTTCTTACGCACGATCTCGATTTCACGACGATTCTGGCCCTTACGAATTGGGACAAGCCAAGCGTCGTGCAGATCAGAGCCGAGGACACGAGCCCGGAAGCAATTGGCGCCGTCCTGATCAAGGCTCTCACGCAAACCGCAGGCGACCTGCAGAATGGTGCGGTGCTGACCGTCGAGCCGGCAAGGTCGCGGCTGCGCGTGCTACCCTTAACGGCAAGGGGTTAGGCTTTCACTCGACCTGATTACCCCGATGTCTCCGCGGATGACATGAGGCCATCGAGCGGCCTCTGCAATCAATTCATATTCAACGTCATGCCCGCGCAGGCGGACACCCACGACACGTCTCGCCTGTTACGGCGCCGATCGTGGGTCCCCGCCTTCGCGCGGATGACGTGCAGTGGGAGAGGGGAATTGGAGCGGAGGTATCAGGGTA
>JANOKV010000600.1:0-1921 GCA_031419415.1 Hyphomicrobiales bacterium
ACAGTGTTGACAAAGGGCACGCGCATCACGCCACGCTCGACAGTCGCTTCGCCCACGCATCGAGCTTCGGTAGCAACGTATCAGCCGGCTCGCTGTCGACGCTCAGCACGATGCGTTCGATGCCCGCGTCACGGTAAGCCGACCATTGCTGGGTGTCGTGCTCGACGGCATGCACGGTGATGGGCATGTTGCTGCGGCCAGCGGCTTTCTCCGTGGCGCGCCACTCGGGCAACTTGTCGAGAAGGCGATATTCCGGCCGGCGCGCGTGCGGCAACCAGGCGTCGCCGAATTCGAGCGCCCGACGGGCCCCGTGCGGCAACCCGCCGCCGACGTAAATTGGGGGGTGCGGCTTCTGCACGGGCTTGGGCCAGGTCATCATCGGTCCGAATTTGACGTGCTCGCCGTCGTAGGACGCTTTGCTCTTTGTCCAGATCTCGCGCATGGCAGCGATGCGCTCCGTCATGATCTGGTTGCGCTGCTTGAAGACGGTGCCGTGGTTGGCCATCTCGTCCGCATTCCAGCCCGCACCGACACCAAACAGGAACCGCCCACCCGAAATTTGATCGAGCGAGGCCACGGACTTGGCCGTTTGAATAGGATCGCGCTGTGCCACGAGGCAGATGCCGGTTGCGAGTTTGAGCTTGGTTGTGACGGCCGCCGCCGCACTGAGCACGACGAACGGGTCCATCACATCGAAGTATTTCTTGGGCAGATCGCCACCTTGTGGGAACGGCGACTGGCGCGACAGGGGAATGTGACTGTGCTCGGGCACCCAGAACGAGTCGAAGCCGCGCTCTTCGAGAGCCTTGGCCAGCGCCACCGGCGCCATCGCATAATCCGTGCAGAACATGGCGACGCCGACGTGCATGGCGCATTCCTCCCGTGGCTGATCTTCGCTCGATCGGACCCTGCGGACCCCAGCCCCATCGTCGACCGTTTTCAGACGAACCGCAACAGGGCCTAGTTGGCGCCTTCCAGGAGGCGGCGGGCGATGACTTGGGCCTGGATTTCGCCGGCGCCTTCGAAGATGTTGAGGATGCGCGCGTCGCACAGCACGCGGCTGATCGGGAACTCGAGGGCGAAGCCGTTGCCGCCGTGGATTTGCAGCGCGTTGTCGGCGTTGGACCAGGCGATGCGGGCGGCGAGCAGCTTGGCCATGCCGGCTTCCAGATCGCACCGCCGGCCTTCGTCTTTCTCGCGGGCGGCGTAATAGGTGATCTGGCGGGCGATCATGGTTTCGACGGCCATCAGCGCGATCTTGTTGGCGACGCGGGGGAATGCGTAAATCGCCTTGCCGAACTGTTGGCGTTCCAGGGCATAGCCGAGCGCCAGATCCATCGCCGACTGTGCGACGCCGACCGCGCGCGCCGCCGTCTGGATGCGCGCGGATTCGAACGTCGCCATGAGCTGCTTGAAGCCTTGCCCTTCGACGCCGCCGAGCAGTTGGGCTGCCGGCACTTCGAAGCCATCGAACGAGATATCGAACTCCTTCATGCCGCGATAGCCGAGCACTTCGATTTCTCCGCCCGTCATGCCGGCGGCGGGGAACGGATCGGCATCCGTGCCGCGCGGCTTTTCGGCGAGCAGCATGGAGAGGCCGCGATAGCCGCGCTCATCGGGGTTGGTGCGCACGAGCAGGGTCATCATGTCGGCGCGCACGGGGTGGGTGATCCAGGTCTTCTGCCCGAAGACGCGATAGACATCGCCATGCCGCTCGGCCCGCGTGCGGAGCGAGGCCAGATCCGAGCCGGTGTTGGGTTCGGTGAACACGGCCGTCGGGATGATGTCACCCGAGGCGATGCGCGCCAGATAGCGCTCCTTCTGGTCCGGCGTGCCGTTTTGCAAAATAAGCTCGCCCGCGATTTCACTGCGGGTGCCGAGTGAGCCGACGCCGATATAGCCGCGCGACAGCTCCTCGGAG
>JANOKV010000601.1:0-3611 GCA_031419415.1 Hyphomicrobiales bacterium
TCAGCAACGAACCGGTCGACGGTTTGGGGGGTCGTATCCCAGGCGCACATGAGACGGCATCCGGTCTCGCCGAGGAATGTGTAAAAGCGCCAGCCCGCAGCGCGCGCTGCGGCTTGAAGGGGCGGCGGGATATCGGCGAAGACCGCATTCGCCTCGACGGGAAACATCAAGCGAACCCCGGGCATCACCGCGATCGCCTCGGCCAATCGCTGCGCCATGGCGTTGGCATGAGCTGCGTTGCGCAACCAGACGTCGCCCTCGAGCAGTCCGATCCACGGAGCCGTGACGAAGCGCATTTTGGAGGCGAGCTGTCCCGTCTGTTTCACGCGCCAGGCGAACTCGTCGGCCAGCTCCTTGCGAAAAAAAATCACCACCTCGCCGATCGCCAAGCCGTTCTTGGTGCCGCCGAAGGACAACACATCGACGCCGGCCCGCCACGTCATATCCGCCGGACGTCCGCCCAGGTGGGCCAACGCGTTAGCGAGCCGGGCGCCATCCATGTGCGTGATCAGACCGTGCCGGCGCGCGATGTCCGTCAGTGCCGCAATTTCGGCGACCGTATAGACCGTGCCCATCTCGGTCGCCTGCGTCAGGGAGAGCGCCCGCGCCTTGACGTGGTGCACGCCCTGCCAGCGGGTGGCGAGTGTTTCCACCGCTCCAGGCGTCAACTTTCCGTTCGCGCCGTCGGCCGTCATCAGCTTGGCGCCGCCCGTGAAAAACTCCGGCGCGCCACTCTCGTCGGTATCGATATGCGACATGGCGTGACACAAAACGGCATGATGCGGCCGGCAGATCGCCGCCAAAGCCAGCGCATTTGCCGCCGTCCCGTTGAAGACGAAAAATACCTCGCAATCGGCTTCGAACAGCTCGGCGATCCGGGCCTTGGCGTCGTCCGTCCAGGGATCATCGCCATAGGACGTCTGATGCCCTGTCGCGTTGACGCGCACGAGCGCCGCCAGGGCTTCCGGGCAAAGGCCTGCATTGTTGTCGGAGGCGAACTGCTGCATCGGAGCGTCCTGCGTTACGCGACACCGTCGATCAGGCAGCCGCGCCGTGTCTGGGGAAGTACTGACGGTAGAGGGCAATCGTCGCCGGCAGAATAACCAACTGGCCAATCAGCGACGCAAAGAGGCACGTGCCGGCAAGCCGCCCGAACAAGCGCAACGACGGCAGGTGAGACAGTATCGTCACGCCCAGGCCCAGCGCCAGAACGATCGTCGTCAGCACGACGGCGGGCCCGATGTGGTGCACGGTGCGCAGCAAGGCATCGTTCACGCTCGTCGTTTCTGGGCGTGCTTCTTCGATGCTGAAGCGATTGAGGAAGTGGATCGTGGAATCGATCGCCAACGCGAACGCCACCGTGATGGCGATGATCGAGGCGAACTGCAGCCCTTCACTGCCGAGCCACATCAACGCCCCGGTGGCGAAGATCGGAAACATCGAGGGCAAGATGCTGGTGATCCCGGCCAGGACCGAGCGCAAGGCAATGCCCAGAAAGACGAAGATCACGAACATATCGCCGACGAGGCCCCAATTCAGCTCGCCGATCAGCCGTGCCGAATTGCGTGCAGCGATCGCAGGCAGTCCAGTCACGACGATCTCGTAGCCCGGATGGGCCGCGCGCACGGGGACCAACGCCTGATCGATACGCTCGACGACGGGAAGGATTTGGCTCGCATCGACATCAGGCAGGCGGCCCGTGACGAGAACCGCTTTCTTATCGGCGGAAATGAAGCGCTGCGTCAGATGCTCAGGCAGGACCTGCACGTAGCGTTGCACCGTCTCGATGCGGCTGTCTCCCGCATCCGCCAGCCACCGCCGCAGACTTTCGATCGACCAGACGTTGCCGAGCCCGGCGTTCTTTTCGAGAACCCCATGCGCCGCCGCGATAGCGTCGATCGTCGATGGATCATAAAGCGTCTGCTTGCCCGTCCAACTGATCATGACGTGCACGGGATTGGCGCCCGTCAATTTCTGGTCGAGCCGACCCGTCGCCGCCAACGCCTGCTCCTTGTCCGGCACCTGATCGGCCAAGCGATAGCTGGGCGTCAATTGCACGTAGGCGAGCCCTGTCAGGATGACGCTCGCCAGACCCAGGCCCGACCAGAGCGCAGGCCGGGAAATGACGGTCTGCACGATCCATTGGGTGGCATACCCCAAAAACCCGATGCCGCCGGTCTCCTGCTCGGCGATCGAACGGATTTCGCGCTCGGGCCGGATCAGCAGCGCCGCGAGCGTGGGCACCACCACGGCGACCGCCAAATAGGAAATGCTCACCGCCAGCAGGGCTGCGATGCCGAAGGTCCGGATGAGCGCGCTCTGCGCCCACGAGAACGAGACCAGCGCCAGCGCCGCATTCATCGCCGTCAGCAGACAGGCGGGCGCCACGTCGATAATCGCGTTGCGCGCTGCCGTCACGCGATCGACGCCTGCGACGATATCGCGGCGGATCGCAAACACGAGGTGCATCGAGTCGGAAAACCCGGAGACCAGAATGAGCGGCGTGATCACGTTGATGAAGAGGTTCAACCGAAAGTCGAGGCCGCCGATGACGCCCAGCGTCCACAAAATGGCGATCGATGGGCCCAGAACGGCAATCAACGTGAGCGAGATGCGCCGGAAGAACGCATAAGCGATGATCGCGCCGACGATGAACCCCAGTCCGTTATAGACGAGCCGATCGCGCTCCACGGCGTTTCTGATCTCGAGCTGCATCACGGGGGCGCCGGTGAGCTGCACTTTGAGACCCGAACCGGCCAAGCCTTTTTCCGCCGTCTCGCGGATGCCGCCGATGACGGCCTGGGCGCCACGCTCGTCCACGAGCTTACGACTGAGCGCAATCACGGCCAGCGCGAGGGTGCCGTCAGTCGACAGAAACTTTCCCGAAACCACCTCGTTGGTCTTGAGCCGTTCGATCACACGATCGAATTCCGGACCTTCGGGGAGCGGGTCGGCGACGACGGGGGCGGCATAGCCCGTCGCGTCCGGTTTGCCGCGCGCCGACAACATCGAGACCAGCCCGTTCACGCCATCCGTCAGTTGCAGATCCGTAATCGTATCCACCAGCGCCGTGAGCCCTGGCCGCGTGAGAAGCATCGGTCCTTCGATCACCACGAGAATGTCGTACTCGCTCGAGGGAAACAGCCGATCGATCGCCTCGTACTGGCGAAATTCCAAGGTGTTGGTGCGAAACAGCTCCGACAGCGAGTCGTCGACCTTGAGGCGCGTCACCCCCCAGATGGCCAGCACCGACAGCAGGGCAATCACCATCGCGGACACCCACGGCGCTCGCAAAGCGATGAGCCCGAGGCGTTCCAGCCCGAAGGTGAAGGCAAAAGTCCGTGGCGGCCCTTCCATTAAATATCCATTCCGTCGCAAGGAGTTGTCTGCGCCACGACGCAACTTCCGGCCCGAGATCCGTCACATAAAAGAGAATCAAACGGCAACGGACTTTGCTCTGTCACCCCCTGCTTCGCAAGGCGACGCATGCGCCCTCACGTTTCGTCCGAGCGGTCCTGGCCGCAAAGTCGCGCCTGGGACGGCAGCCCTGTGGACGCGCACTCTCGACGTCATCTTTTTGTTCGCCTATAGAAATCCCGCTCGAAGCTGCC
>JANOKV010000602.1:0-13132 GCA_031419415.1 Hyphomicrobiales bacterium
AAGAATGCTGACGACCAGTTGGCGATCTGGAATTTGACGCGCGGCATTTCGACGGCGCCGGCCACGATTGGGATCGAGGCGCGCAGCGGACCCGAAAAGCGCCCGGCAACGATCGCCCATGCCCCCCACTTTTCGAAGAACGCGTGCCCCTTGGGCAGCAGGTCGGGGTAGTTCCGCAACGGCCACATGCGGGCGATTTGCTCGTGGTAGTGAAAACCCAGCCAGTAGGACAGCCAGTCGCCCAGCGCAGCCCCCACGGCAGCAGCCACCAGGATGGCCCAAAAGTCGAAGCTGCCCGTCGCGCCCAGCACGGCGCCGATACTCACCAGAATGCCCCAGAACGGCAGCACGAGGGAAATGAAGGCCATCGACTCGCCGAACGCCAGCAGCAGCACGATCAGCGGCGCCCAGCTTTTATTTGTGATGACGAACGCCTCGATGGCCTTGAACCAATGTTCCATGTTCTTGCAGATCTTTCTTGCTCGCAGTCTGGGTCGAGGTGGTGATGACTGGAGTACTGTCAATCGCCAACCTGCGGGGAGGTCAGGTGCTCATACCATGATCAGGCCTTGCAGCGGCGCCGGCTTTCCACGGATAGTTCTTTCGACACTTCGCTCGACAACATCGTGCCGCGTGATATTTGCGCCGGAGAGAGGCCCGCACTGTTTGGACCTCTGAGGACGCCAGGCGCTGCATCTGCCTCGCGCCGGCCGATGGCGAGCTCGTCGCAGGTCAGTTCCTTTTTGCGGCCCTTGTAGGCGAACAGTCGCACGCCCGAGGCATAGGCTTGCGGCGTCGCGGGCTCTCGAATCCAGAGCCGGTCGCGATCCGACATCAGTCCTTTGAGGCTCGCCATCCGTTGATCGATACAACGCTGGCTGTCATCGACACAGGCGAGGCCCTGGGTGGGAGGCTTTGCTTCGATCAGTGGGCTGGCGCACCCTGCGATCAGCAAAATGCACGCCCCAACCACACCGTGGCCGAGCAGCGGCGCGGTCGCGCGGTGGCTTCTGGCCGGGGCCTGCATGCTCAATCCATTCATTCGAGGGCCGCTCATCCAATCCTCTTGTGATCGACCCGCAGAGGCCATAGAACCGAGCCATGGCCGTCGTGTGGCAGCGCTCGATCGGGGAACGCTGCATGTCACGTTTCAAGGTGTTTCGCGAGCCGTTCGCGAAATGTCCGCCCACACCCCACAAACATTCCAGGAGAGTTCGGTTATGGCGCACGCAATACGAGTACACAAGGTCGGCGGCCCTGATGCCATGCAATATGAAGAAGTCGAGGTGGGCGCACCCGGCCAAGGCCAGATCAAGCTGAAGCAGCACGCGATCGGCGTGAACTACATCGACGTCTATCTGCGCACCGGTCTTTATCCGCAGCCGTCCAGCCCGTTCATCCCCGGCATGGAAGGCGCGGGCGAAGTCCTGGCCGTCGGCGCGGGCGTGACCGACCTCAAAGTCGGCGATCGGGTCGCCTATGCCGGTCCTGCCGGTGGTTATTCCAGCGAGCGGTTGCTGCCGGCCGACCGCGCGGTGAAGATCCCCTCCACCATCGACTACAACACGGCCGCCGCCATGATGCTGCAGGGCATGACGGTGCGCTACCTCATCCGAAAGACCTACAAGGTCGGTCCCGAGACGACACTGCTGTGGCATGCCGCAGCCGGCGGCGTCGGTCTCATCGCCTGCCTATGGCTCAAGCACATCGGCGCCACGATGATCGCCACCGCTGGCGGTCCGGAGAAATGCAAGCTCGCGCTCGAAGCCGGCGCCACGCACTGCATCGACTACAAAACGGAAAACTTCGTCGAGCGTGTCAAGACGATCACTGGCGGAAAGCTGTGCGATGTCGTGTACGATTCGATCGGCAAGGACACGTTCCCGGCGTCCCTCGATTGCATCAAGCCGCTGGGCTTGTTCGTGACGTTCGGCAACGCTTCGGGCCCGATCGACGCCATGAACACCGGTCTTCTCGGCGCCAAGGGCTCGCTCTACATGACGCGTCCGTCGCTGGGCAACTACACCTCGACCCGCGCCGACCTGCTCGAGACGGCCAATGACCTGATGGACGTGATCGCCAAGGGTGTCGTCAAGATCAACGTCAATCACACGTATGCGCTTAAAGATGCCGCGAAGGCGCACAAAGACCTCGAAGGCCGCAAGACGACCGGTTCGATTGTCCTGCTGCCCTGATCCGCGCCATCACGCCGACGCTCATGAGGCCCGCACCCGCACAGGGGGGCGGGCCTTTTGCGTGGGGGGCGGTTTCAAGCGTGGTTAGGTGCGTGCCAGGCCTGGGATTGGAGCCCTAACGTTCGCGGATCATTCTCGAGGCTTGTTGCCGGTGGGTTACTGTTGGGGCGCCCAACTTATGCTAGTAGGCAACACATTGTTGGGTCTGCCGGGCCAGTCAGGCGTCCTGAAGCGCAACGGCGAACGGAGACGATACGGATGTCATGGGCGCGATCGGCGGCGGTCCTGAGCCTTGTCGTGTGTGCATGCGGTGCGTCGGCGCTCGCTGCGGACGATGACAAGCGACCAGCGTCGGGTATTCAGGATAACTCGTTCCTGATCGAGGAGGCCTACAATCAGGAAGCCGGCGTCGTTCAGCACATCAACAATGTCCGCCGTCTGGGCAAAGACTGGTTCTACACGTTCACCCAGGAGTGGCCGATCGGCTCCCAGTCGCATCAGTTTTCCTATACGGCGCCTTTTACCTGGCTGAACACCGACACGGGGCGCGAGCGTGGGTTTGGAGATATTCAGCTCAACTATCGGTATCAGTTGTCGATGGAAACGGCCAATCGGCCGGCCATCGCACCGCGCCTCAGTGTGATCCTGCCGACGGGCAATGAAGACAAAGGGCTGGGCGTCGGCTCTTACGGGACGCAGCTCAATCTGCCGGTCAGCAAAATCGTCTCCGATCGCGTGACGCTACATGGCAATGCGGGCTTCACTCACTATTCTGACGTTCAGGGGCATTCACCCACCAGCTATGCGGTCGGTGGCAGCGTGATTTATGCCGTCAATCGCGATTTCAATCTGATGCTCGAGGGACTTCGCGAGTGGTCGGAATCGGTCAATGATTTTGGGTTCATCGAAAAAGAGCGGAGCTACACGCTATCGCCCGGCGCTCGTTTTGCGGTCAACTTTGGCGGAGCGACCCAGCTCGTGCTCGGCGCCGCAGTCCCGATCCGGTTCGTCGAAGACGGAAAACGCGACTACGGCGTCTTCGGCTACATATCCTTCGAGCACAGCTTCTTGGGCCCGGCGAAGTAGGCGGGTGACTCGCTGGCGGCTCTGCCAAGCGCTTGACGTCTGCCGTTTGCTCCAGCATCGTTCGGGGTGGAAGCGGCGCCAGACTCCGCGCTCGTGTTGGCCGGGATAATTCCTGCGAGACGACGCGTCGGCAGTCGAGCGAGCCCGCAATTTGGGAGGCGTCGCCATGCCGGGCTCGAGCCCTTTCGACATGTTGTTTTCGCCGCGCGCCATCGCCATCATCGGGGCCTCTAGCGATTTGACGCGCATCAGCGGCCAGCCGATTGCCGCGCTCGAGCGCGCCGGCTTCAAGGGGCCTGTCCACCTCGTCAATCCGCGCTACCCCGAGTTGCACGGGAGGCGGTGCTATCCGACGGCCGCCGCGATCGGTGAGCCTGTCGATCTCGCCGTCATTGCTGTGCCGGCGGCGGGTGTTCCGGCGGCCATCCGCGACTGCGGCGCGGCGAGCATTCCATTTGCGATCATCTTGACCGCAGGCTTCCGCGAGGGGGGCGACGATGGGCGCACGCTCGAGATGGAACTGGCCAAGGCCTGCACCGAAGCCGGTGTGCGCGCCATCGGTCCCAACTGTCAGGGGGCGCTGTCGACGCCATCGCGCATGTGGTGCGTGTTCGGCAGCGTGGCGTCGGAGACGAAGCTCGCCGAGGGTGGGGTGTCGTGCGCCTTTCAATCGGGCGGCTTTGGTTATGCGGTGGTCAATCTGGCGGAAGCGCAGGGGGTGGGCTTTCGGCATGTCGTGTCGACCGGCAACGAGACCAACGTTGCGATGCCCGAACTGCTCGACGCCTTTCTCGATGACGCCGGCACGACGCTGGCGTTCGCCTACATCGAGGGCACGCCCAACGCGCGACTCATGCTCGACGTCGGCCGCAAGTCGCTCGCGCTGTCGAAGCCCGTCATGATCTGGAAAGGCGCGCAGACGGAGGCTGGCACCAAAGCGGCGGCCTCTCATACGGCCAACATGACCGGCAACTACGACTTGTGGCAGGCAGCCTTCCGCCAGTCGGGTTTGATTGAGACGCACGACGTGGAGGAGATCGTCGACTTCGCCAAGATCGCCAAGCCGCAGCGTTGGCCAAAAGGGCGCAACATCGGCGCACTCTCGATATCAGGCGGATCGGGCATCGTGTTCGCGGATCGGGCTGTGAAGGATGGGCTGACGCTGCCTAACTTTTCGGAAGTGACAGTCCGGGAGTTGAAAAAGCTGATCCCGTCGTTCGGGTCCGCCGAAAATCCAGCGGACACGACGGCAGGCGTGCTCAACGATCCTGCGCTGTTCGTCAAAACGCTGGATATCGTGCTGGCCGATCCTGCCATCGATCAGCTTTCGTTGCTGCTGGCGTCTCTGCCCGGAGAAGGTGCATTGAAATCGGCCAAAGCGATCGTGGAAGCCGCCGCCAAGACGGACAAGCCCGTGCACGTCGCGTGGTCGGCGCGACGCCTGGGCTCGGAGGCCGCCTGGCAAGTCTTCACCGATGCCGGCGTGCCTTTCGTGCCGACGCCCGCGCGCCTCGCTCATGCAGCGGCCACTCTTGCCAAGTTCGCCGAGGATCGTCGCCGGCTGCTGCCACGACAAGCTCCGCCGCCCGCCTCGGTCAAGGGTCTGGAATTGCCCGTGGGCGCTGGGTCGTTGTCAGAAGTCGAGAGCAAAGCGGTCCTGTCCTCGTTCGGCGTTTCGGTGACGAAAGAAATTCTGGTGCCCGTCGGCGCCGATCCGGCTGCGGCCTCCAAGGATATGAAAGCCCCATTCGCCGTCAAGATCGTCTCGCGTGACATCGGCCACAAGACGGAAGCCGGCGGCGTGCAACTGGGGATCGGCCGTCAAGACTTGGCAAAAGCATCGGCTGAGGTGATCGCCAATGGCCGCGCGTACAAGGACGGCGCCAGGATCGACGGCGTGCTCGTGTCGGAGATGGCGTCCGGCCTGGAGGCGCTGATCGGCGTCGTCAACGACCCGAGTTTCGGGCCAGCCGTCGCGTTCGGCCTCGGCGGCATCCTCACCGAAATCCTGAAGGACGTGACCTACCGAATTGCGCCGTTCGATTTGGCCACGGCCCACGACATGATCGCCGAGCTGAAAGGCGCGCGCCTGTTCGACGGCTATCGCGGCAAGCCGCCGGCGGATCGCGATGCCGTCGCCCAAATGCTCGTCGACGTCTCCCGGATGGCCGCAGCACTCGGCGACCGCCTCGCGGAAATGGATATCAACCCTGTGTTCGTCGGCGCCAAAGGCGAAGGCGCCGTGGCGGCCGATGCGCTGATCGTATTGCGGTAGTCAGACCTACGCGATCAACGCGATGGCGCCTTTGCTGACTTGACGGGTGGCAAGAGCGTCGCGCATTGCGGCAGCATGTCGGCGCGGTTGGCTGCCAGAAAAACGCGTTTGCACTCTTCGAATGCCGCGAGTTCGGGCGATCCGGCTTTGAGGGGCGCAGGCTTGGCGGCGACCGGCGGAGCTGGTGGCTTTTTGGGCTGGGGAAGCGCCTGTGCTGCCGTCGCCGCCACCGGCGCTGCTGCGGGTTCTGCAGGGACTGCGGCCTTTTCTGCAGGCTTGCCGGCGTTCGCAATGTCTTTCGCCGAGTTCAAAATACCCAGCGCGCCCGTGACGACGGCGATGCTTTCGTCGATCTGCGCCACGCGCTCAGGATTATAACCGCATCCCGCCGCCACGATCAGACCCGAACTCACAGAAACGATGAAAAACCTTTGTGTAGATTGCCAACACGCCATACTAATCTCCTGTAATCCACTCATTACCTCATTATGATAAATCCGCAGACAACGTATCAGTGCGCACTCGCAATGGGCTATTGCAGCGGAGCAACAGCGCCAATTGTTTTTTCGCGGAGGAAGTTGGCCGGATACCGTGCCTTGTCGATGCCGTGATTGTGGCAGGTAAATTGGCACCGATTGCCGTCATGGGCGGGCGTGCGGCGATGCCATTGCCCCGGTTCGCGCCCTCTGCTTCACTCGATGAAATCGATCGGGAGGCAGCGCCCATGAAAGTCCAATCCAAGATCCGCTCTATCGAGACACTGGCGACAGACGCTGGTTGGCGGAATTACTACTTCGTCAAGGTGGTGACCGAGGACGGCATCATCGGCTGGAGTGAGTACGATGAAGGGTTCGGCGCGCCCGGTGTCGGCACCGCGATCGGCAAATTGTCGGAGCGCCTGATCGGCCAACCGGTCGGCGAGCATGAGCGGCTCTATGCCGAGCTTTACGCGGTGACGCGTCCCGCTGCCGGCGGCGTCGTGGCGCTGGCGCTGGGCGCGATCGAGAACGCATTGCTCGACGCCAAAGCCAAAGCGCTGGGGGTGCCGTGCTACGAACTGCTCGGTGGCAAAGTGCGCGACCGCATTCGCGTGTATTGGTCCCATTGCGCGACGTGGCGCATCAATCATCCGACCTACTACAAGCCCGCGATCACCGATCTCGATGGCGTCAAATCGCTGGGTCGAGAGGTACGCGAGAAGGGTTTCACGGCCTGCAAGACCAACATCTTCCTCTACGACGAGAACAAGAAGAACCCGCGCGGGTGGCGGCCGGGCTTCGGCTCCCCCAACCAGCCAGCGGTCAACGTCGAGCGCAACGTGTTGCGCAACCTGCGCATGCATCTCGAGGCGCTGCGCGAGGGCGTGGGTCCCGATGTCGATATTCTTCTGGACCTCAACTTCAACGCCAAGACGGAAGGCTATCTGAAAATCCTGCGCGAAATTGCCGACCTCGATATGTTCTGGATCGAGATCGACAGCTACAATCCGGAAGCGCTGGGGCTGATCCGCCGCCAGAGCCCACATCCAATTTCGTCGTGTGAAACGCTGCTCGGCATCCGTGAATTCCTCCCCTATTTCCGCGAGCAGGCCATGGACGTCGCCATCATCGACACGCCCTGGAACGGGGTCTGGCAGTCGATGAAGATCGCCAACCTCGCCGAGGCCTACGAGGTCAACGTCGCTCCGCACAACTTCTATGGCCACCTGTGCACGATGATGAACGCCCACTTCGCCGCCGCCGTGCCCAACCTGCGCATCATGGAAACCGACATCGATCGCCTGGAATGGGACGCCGAGCTGTTCACGCACGTGCCGGAGTTCGTCGACGGCCATCTCGTCATGCCGACGCGTCCGGGCTGGGGCACGGAACCCAACGAAGCGGCGATCCGCGCCCGTCCGCCCAAGGGGAAAGGCGGATTGCTGAACTACGGCCGGCAGACGTGAGACCAAAGATGCTGCGGGTTCAAGCCGGTGAAAGACCAACGTCGCGGTAAATTTCGGCGATGGTCATTTCAAAACCGATGGACGGCAGCAGCAGCTTGGCTTCGGGCGTCACCAGGGGAGCAGCCGAAACGAAGCCCTGTGCCGTGCGTTGGTAAACATCGACCAGCATGCGATCCCGCTCGATCAGCACGAACGTCTCGAGCGAGGCCAGTTGCTGGTAGGCGAGGCGCTTGTCGGACCGATCGCGCTCCACGCTGCCCGGCGACACGACTTCGATGAGGATGGACGGATCTTCGATCGAATTGACGCCGGGCGGCATCGGGCCGCACCGAACCATCAGATCGGGAAGCGCCGAGAGGTCGATGTCTTGCTGCCGCACGAAGAAGGTTTCCCGGAAGACGCGACAGGGCAGGGTCTTGTCCCTCAGGTGATTGCTGATCGCCAGCCCGACATTGTCGATAATAAAATGGTGCTCCCAGCGGGCGCCGACCATGCTTTTGATGACGCGGCCGTCGATCAACTCCCATTTCTCGTCTTCGGGCTTTTGGAACAGCAGGTCCTCGAAGTCGTCGAGCGACAGGCGGGGAGCGCGGGGTTTGAGGATGGCGATGTTCATGGGCTGTCCTTCTGGTCCGGTGCCATTATACTCCGAAATAGGGCGAATCGGGAAGCCCGTGCCTGGGCCGGCAAGTTCGGAGCCATGATGACCGACGACCGCCTCTTGACGGGCCTGAAGAAAGAGGCGGATGCCTTCGAGGCGACCATTCGCCCGCAGTCGCTCGACGAATTCATCGGCCAGGAGCAGGCCCGCGCCAACCTCAAGGTGTTCATCCAGGCGGCCCGGTCGCGTGGCGATGCGCTCGATCATGTGCTGTTTGCGGGCCCGCCGGGCCTGGGCAAGACCACGCTCGCCCAGATCATGGCCAAGGAGATGGGCGTCGGCTTCCGCTCGACCTCGGGACCGGTGATCGCCAAAGCGGGCGATCTGGCGGCGCTGCTGACCAATCTCGAAGAGCGCGATGTCCTCTTCATCGACGAGATCCATCGGCTCAACCCCGCCGTCGAAGAAATCCTCTATCCGGCGATGGAAGACTACCAGCTCGATCTCATGATCGGCGAAGGGCCGGCCGCCCGGTCGGTCAAGATCGACCTCGCCAAGTTCACGCTGGTGGGCGCCACCACGCGGGCCGGGTTGCTGACCAACCCGTTGCGTGATCGGTTCGGCATTCCGGTGCGTTTGAATTTCTACACGCACGCCGAACTCGAGTTGATCGTGTCGCGTGGGGCGCGCGTGCTCGGGGCGCCGGTGTCGAAAGAGGGGGCCGTGGAGATCGCACGCCGCTCGCGCGGAACCCCCCGGATCGCGGGTCGCCTGCTGCGACGTGTCCGCGACTTCGCCGCTGTCGATGGCGCCCCGATGATCGATGCGGCGGTGGCCGACAAGGCGCTGCGCATGCTCGAGGTCGACAACGAAGGTCTCGACGCGCTCGATCACCGCTATCTCGAATGCATCGTCAAGAATTACGAAGGTGGCCCCGTCGGCATCGAGACGATTTCGGCGGCGCTTTCCGAGCCGCGCGATGCGCTGGAAGATATCGTCGAGCCCTATCTCCTGCAGCAAGGGTTCATCGGCCGCACGCCGCGCGGGCGCATCGTGACGCTCAAGGCCTACAAGCACCTGGGGTTGAGCGGGCCAGCGCGATCATCCGTTCCGCAATTGGCGCTGTTCGACACCGAAGTTGCTGACGAGGTCGACGTGGCGAGCGCTAGCAAGCCGAAGTCGGGTCTCGGCTCATGATCGGGCGTCACTCCCGCTCACTGCAGGAGGGGCCATGACATCTCCCGCGGTGCCTCCAGCCGGTGCTGCCGATTGGCCCGATCTCGCCGGACGCGTCCTCGAGGCGCCCACGGGTCGTCGCCACGTCCTGCCCATCCGCGTCTATTTCGAGGACACGGATTTCTCGGGCCTCGTCTACCACGCCTCTTACCTGCGGTGGTGCGAGCGCGGGCGATCGGATTTCCTGCGACTGCTCGGCAACGATCACAAATCGCTGATCGACGGTGTGATGGGGCGGGAGCCTGCCGCCTTCGTCGTTCGCCGCATGCAATTGGAATTTTATAAACCGGCACGTATCGACGAGGTTCTCGAGGTGGAGACGCGGGTTGCCGAATTGACCGCGGCAACGCTCGTCCTCACGCAGCATGTGTCGCGGGAGGGAGAGCGGCTGTTCGAGGCGGCTGTCACAGTCGTCCTGGTTGGCCAGTCTGGCCGGGTGCTGCGGATCTCGCAGGGTTTGCGGCGGGCGCTCGCGCCGACTGACTGATCGCGAGGGGGTCAGGCCTGCACGTCCGCGCCTGCCGTCACGGTTTCCCAAACCGACAAGGCTTGCCGGGTTTCGGCGACATCGTGGACGCGCAGGATTTGCACGCCCTGCATCGCGCCAGCCAGCGCTGCGGCCACCGAACCCGGCATGCGCGCCGCCGGGTCGGTCGCCTCTGTCAACGCACCGATGAAACTCTTGCGCGATGCGCCCAGCAGTATCCCACATCCCAATCCGTGAAAGAGGCTCGCGCCGGCGATCAGGGCGTAGTTGTGCGCAGCGGTCTTGCCGAAGCCGATGCCGGGATCGACAAATAGCCGTTCGCGCCCAATGCCGGCGCGCACGCATACGTCGACCCGCGCCTCGAGCCAGTCGTACACGTCGAGCAGCACGCTGTCGTACTGGGGACTGGTCTGCATCGTGCGCGGGTCGCCTTGCGCGTGCATGAGAACGACGGGCAGCCCAACATCTGTGGCGACGCGCAGGCTTTGCGGATCGTGCGTCAGCGCGGACACGTCGTTGATCAAGTGGACGCCGGCAACGGCGGCGCGGCGCATGACTTCGGCCTTGCGCGTGTCGATGGAAAGGCTCGCTCGCGCGCGGCCGACGAGGCCTTCGATAACGGGCATGACGCGGGCGAGTTCCAGCTCGAGTGGCACCGGCTCCGCGCCGGGTCGGGTGGACTCCCCGCCGATATCGATGATGTCGGCACCGGCCTGCTCGAGAGCAAGCGCATGCGCGATGGCGTCTTGGGAATGGACGAAGAGATTACCGTCCGAAAAGCTGTCGGGCGTGACGTTGACGATGCCCATGATGCGCGGACGATCGAAGGTGAGACCGGCGGCAGGCGTTCGCTCGCCGGTCAATTGCTCGACGATATGCGCAAGTCGCCGCCCGTCGGCGCTCGCATCGGCTGTCAGCGTGCGCAGCTCGTCGTCGGAAAGCATGCGCCGGTCCATCCCGCCACCGGATCGGCGTTGCAGATGTTCCAGCCCCATAAACGCCACGTCGTCGCGACCCCCGATGCGCACCACGCCATTGGACGGCGTGGTGGCGCGATCGGGGGGCAGTGTCAGGCGGCCGACGGGGCGAAGATACGTACGCTCAGCCATTGTCGTCCTCACCCGTCGGCCCGTCGAGCCGGCCTCATTTTTCGGCCGTGCGCATGCCTGCAGGTCCGCCTTTGGTCTTGACCGTGCCGGCGGGCAGGAGTTTGCGCCCGTCGAAAGCAAAGACCATGAGTTGTTCCTCGACCATGCATTGCACGACCAGTTTCCGGCTGTTGGTGGACCATACGATCCCTTGGCACCAGCGACCGACGTCGGCATCGACGATGCGCTCCAGATCCAGCCCCTTCAGCCGGAACACCACCACTTTGCCCTTCTCGTTGAAGAAGGGGTTGTCGCTGGCTTTGTTGGTGCCGTTCATGACCGAGACGGCGACGAACTTACCGTCGGGAGAAATCTTGATCCCCTCCGGTGTCTGCCCGACGGTCACGGTTTCGACGATGCGTGGCGGCTTGGCTTTCAGATCGATGACGCTGAGCGTATCGGCGTCGCCGCTGCCGGTGCCGATGTTGGCGACGACGGCGAGATCGCCTTTCGCCGTAATGTCCAAGCCGTAGGGACGCACACCGGCCGACATCTCGCGTTTGGTGTCGGTGACTTTGCTGCCGTCGATCGCCAGAACGGAAATCTTGTGGTCGCCGTCGCGCGTCACGAGCGCCGTCTTGCCGTCGGGCGTGAACGAAACCGCGCTGGGGCCGGACTTGTCGTTGCCCAATGTGATCTTGTCGGGGAGAACCGTCACCGTCTTGCCTTTGATCTCGAGCACGGACACCGTGCCTTCGGAGCGGTTGGCGACGAGGGCGAGAGTGCCGGCTTTGTTGATCGAGACGCCGGCCGCACCCTTGCCCACTTTCAGCGTCGCCAGAACCTTGGGTTCATAGCCGGTCGAGGCTTGTTTGCCCTGCACGCGCGCGGTGATGTTTTTCACAATGCCGCCACTGCGGGCGATGTCGAGGACGGTCACCACGTCGTCAGGCGTCTGCTTGGTGGGGTCGGCGGGATCGATTTTCATGGCAGCCGTGACCAGCGCGATCTCCTCGTTGGGCGAGACCGCCACGCTGGTGGGTGGCCCCGCGACGCTCGCCGGCACATTGATTTCGCCGACGAGTTTTGGGGGATTGGCGGAGAGATCGATCAGAGAAACGGTGTCGACGCCATCCTTGAGGATGCGGACCACGCCATTCTCGAGGCGGACCTTGCCGTCATTGGCGGACACGGCGATTTGGGCGTGCGCGCCTGTCGAGAGCGCCGCACCGAGCGTGAGGGCGAGTAAGGGTGCTGCGTAGTGCGGGCGCGGGCGGTTGCCAGTCATCATAGTCCTCCCTGGGAGATTGCGACGATCATACTCGACCAAAGTCTAACAGGACGGCGGAGATCCGCTACGTCATTGGCGCCATCAGCAGCATCAGTGGTCTATTCGACAAGGCGAAACGTCCCCTCACGCAATCTTGCCCTCCAACTCATCCTCGATATGGATGCGGATGATGTTTTCGAAGCTCGTGTCCGGCTGGAAGCCCAAGGCGATCGATCGTTTGGTTTCGAAATTCCTGGGCCAACCTTCGACGATCTTGATGACGAAGGGGTCGGGTTCGCGGCGGATGCGGGCGACGACCTTTTCGCCGGCCACTTTGCGTAGCGCCTGGATTTGTTCGCCCACGGTGACGGCGAGGCCCGGCATGGACAGCGCGCGGCGTGCGCCCAGCTTGTCGCCGTCAATGGTCGCCGCGTGCAGGAGGAAGCCGACGGCTGCGCGCGGCGAGGCGTGCCAATGCATCACGTCATCGGCCACCGGCAGCACGGCCTCGTGGCCGGCTAGGGGTTCGCGCATGATGTTGGAAAAGAACCCTGACGCCGCCTTGTTCGGCTTGCCGGGGCGAACGCAGATGGTGGGCAGCCGGATCGAGACGCCGTCCAGCATGCCCTTACGTGTCAGGTCGGAAATCAGCAGCTCGCCGATGGCCTTCTGTGTGCCGTAGCTCGTCAACGGTGTGGTGAAGAACTCGTCGTGAATTTTGTCGGGGAAGGGGGCGCCGAACACGGCAATCGACGACGTGAAGACGAGGCGGGGCTTTTTGGTTAGCCCTTCGTAGGCGCGCCGAATGCTGTCGAGCAAATTCATCGTGCCCGTCAGATTGATGCGATAGCCTTTGTCGAACTCCTGTTCAGCCTCTCCCGATACGATGGCCGCGAGATGGAAAATGACGTCCGGTCGGTCCGCCACCAGCTTGTCGGACTCGCCTGCG
>JANOKV010000603.1:0-3695 GCA_031419415.1 Hyphomicrobiales bacterium
GAGAAGCGCCAAGGCACGAAGTCGCGGGAGGTGGGGCGTGCCGGTGCAGCGCGCTCTATGGGGATTGAGGCTGGGCGCCAGCGTTGATGGCTGGCATTCGGGTGCGCCGGACGCACGTTTGAAGAGCGGCTGGGCCCGAGGCGCAGTTTGCTCGACACCGCAATGGCATCGTCAGCGAGACCAGGGCCATTCAAAGAATCCGTCCGGTCACGACGGCGATGGTTTGGGCGCGGTCCTCGCGGAAGTTTTCGCGTGCCTCGCGCACGGACAGACCGCGGGCGCGGATCAGGAATAGGCCGAGGTTGCGGATCGAGGCAAGCGCGCGGCCACCAGCGCGGACGCGGCAGCGATCCTCGTCCATGGATACATCGCGCACGTGGTGCAGTCGGTTCTCGATGCCCCAGTGGGCGCGCACCAGCCCCAGCAGCCGGTCGGGTCCTGCCTTGGCCACCGGCAGGCTGGTCACGAAGTAAGCGACCTCGCTGCTGACTTTGTCGCCGATGCGGCGCTCCCGCCATACGCGCGCGACCTTGTCAACGGCACTTTGAATCTGACCCGGGTTTGTCGTCGTCGCCAACTTGAATCTGACCCACCCCCCCTTTGCGGCCGTGTTCCCGCGCGCGGGAACACTGCCGCTTAAACTTTTTCTTCCTTCGTCGTTTTGGCCTTTGTGCCGGTGTTCGCCGTCGGCGTCAGACTGGGCTGCGGTCGCGCCAGGATGCCGGCGCGCCGCTTGTCCTTGAGGCGATAACTCTCGCCGGTGATCTGCACGACGGTGGCGTGGTGCAGAATGCGATCGAGCATGGCGGCGGTCAGTACCGCGTCGGAGGCGAATGCTTCGTCCCAGCTGCCGAACGCCAGGTTTGAGGTCAGCACCAGCGAGCCTTTTTCATAGCGCCGAGCCACGACCTGGAAGAACAGGTTCGCTTGCTCGCGACCGAACGGCAGATAACCGATCTCGTCAATGATCAGCAACTTCGGCGCTGCCACGATCCGGTGCATCACCTCCTTGATCCGTCCCTGCCGCTGTGCCGCTTCGAGCGTGATGATCAGATCGGCCGCCGTGGTGAAGCGCACTTTCCAGCCTCTGTGCGCGGCCAGCAGACCAAAGGCGATCGCCAGATGCGTCTTGCCGGTGCCGCTCGGGCCCAACAGGACGATATTCTCCGCACGCTCGACGAAGCCGAGCGCCGCCAGTTCCTGGATCTGCTGGCGCGGCGCGCCGGTCGCAAAGGCGAAGTCGTAGGCTTCCAAAGTCTTGAGCGCCGGGAAGCCCGCCATTCTGGTGAACATCTCGCGTGATCGGACGTGACGGGCGTCGCGCTCGGACCGCAGAACCTCTTCGAGGAAGTCGGCATAGCTGGCGTCTTTTCGCGTCGCCGCCATCTGCGCGATCGGGCCGTAGAGATCCGGTACCGCCAGAAGTCGCAGTTCGGTCGCCAACGCGGAGATGCGCTCGTGTTGAAGATTGCTCATGCCACGGTCTCCGCCGCATCGAGGGCACTGGGGCCGTATGCCAAGTCGTCGTAGATCGACAGCGGATGCTGATAACCAATCACCTGTTTGCGTTTGGACACGGCCAAAACCGTGCGCGCCGAGCGCCCGGGATAGGCCGCTGGAATCCCCTGCAGCTTGGCCTTCTCGATGAGCAACCGTTCGGCCGGCACTTCCTCCGTTGTTGCGTGCACGCGCGCGTTCGCCACCTCGCGCAGCCAGCGGGCGACCGCTGCGTTCGCCGAATGCTTGTCGGGCAGAACGCCCGCTTGTCGCTGCGTGGCAACGAACGGCACCCAGAAGCTGCGCTTCAGGTAACCGATGAAGCGCTCGACCTTTCCCTTTGTCTGCGCCCGATACGGCTGGCACAAGCGCGGCAGCGCGCCAGCATGCTTGATGTAGTCCAGAAAGCCCGGGTGAAAGCGATGCGCGCCGCGACCATATGTGTTGCGCTCAAGCACGACCGTCTTCATGTTGTCGTAGAGCACTTCCAGCGGCACGCCGCCGAACGCCAGAAACGCCCGCTCATGACACGCGATCAACGTCTCGACCTGCTCGTCATCGCAGAACTCGACGTAAGCCATTCGGCTCCATCCGAGCGTCGCGATGAATATCTTCAGTTTGGTTGAGCCGCTGCCGACGGTCGCCCAATCGGCCTGCATCTGTTGACCCGGTTCGGTTTCAAATCGCACGACCGGCTCGGGTGGCGACGCCGGAACCAAGCCGCGCACGAACTGCTTCACGCGAGAATACCCGCCGTCGTAGCCGCGCCCTTGGATCTCACGGAGCAGCACAGCTGCAGGAATCACATCGGGTGCCGCCGCTGCCATCCGATCGATGATGTACTGCTTGTAGGGATCAAGCTTCTCTACGCGCTTCGGTGCCGGCTTCCGCGTCGTCGCTGCTTCGCCGCTCCGCAAATAACGCCGGACCGTGTTTCGTGATCGCCCAGTTGACCGCATCAGCGACCGGATGCTCTCACCGTGCTTCTTCAAAACCACCAATTCCATCTGTTCCTCCGCCTTCAGCATCGGCCCCTCCGCTCAGGAGGAACCACCTAATGCGGTGGGTCAGTTTCATGTTGCCGCCCGGGTCAGTTTTGCACTGCCGGTGACAGTGATGAGCAAATGAGGCGAGGTCGTATCTCTTTCGACCCTTCTTCCAGGCGCGCATAGCTGGTCGACAGATCACGAGATCGAGCTTCTTATCCTTCTGCGTGCGGAAGTCAGTGAATTGGTGGTTGAGCCCAAAAGTAATTTTCTCATCGGCTGCATGCTGCTGCATGAGCGGGGAGTTACGGAGGAGATCGAAGACAATCCCCCAGCACGAGACTTTCGAATGATGATCGCTGCGGCTGTTGTACGACCACGCAAGGCCATTTGAGCGGATTGTAGGCGTGGATATTGTGCGCACCAAGATTTCATCACCTGAGACTGGCATCAGGAAACCTTTGGCTGGTTCGAATCGGTGGGGCGACCGCCCCGACCTCGATGATGGTGCATGATGCGGTGGAAAGGCTATAGTGAAAGACACTGTTGAAGCTGAAGCAAGGTCCTCTGACCTGAGCCCCGATTGTTCCCTCGTTTGGACCGAGACGAGCCCAAACTTCTCGCTCCCCACGCGCACCAACGCCCGCCGTGCGGGTGCAGGGCGGGCGTTATGGCGTATCGGTGCAAGGAGGAGACTGTTTCGAATTTCCCTGACACCTTTTTGCAGACCTGGCGACGACCTACTCTCCCGCGTCTTGAGACGGAGTACCATCGGCGCTGGGGCGTTTCACGGCCGAGTTCGGAATGGGATCGGGTGCAGCCACCCCGCCATAGCCACCAGGTCAGCGAAAAGGTGTGAGGGGGCAGCGATGTGGGGCGGGCCAACGTTTCCTGCCCGCCGGGACCGCGACGCCTGAACGTCACGCCCGACGACCCTGTGGTCGTCGCCCCTGTATCATCGCTGCGTTTTTCTGGTCTTTCATCGGGCGACGGACGCTGCGCACATCGTCTTGGCGACGATGTCGCGATGTTTGCGTCCGCTCCGGGCAGTGCGCCATCGTTGGGTGTGACCCCATGCGATGAGCATTGCTTAATGAGAGCAATCAAGCCGATCGAGCTATTAGTACCGGTAAGCTACACGCCTTGCGGCGCTTCCACACCCGGCCTATCAACGTGGTGGTCTTCCACGGCTCTCGGGGAGAACTTGTTTTG
>JANOKV010000604.1:0-10721 GCA_031419415.1 Hyphomicrobiales bacterium
GTCCGGCCCCCGTGGGTCTGCTACTCACGAGCCCGCTCGTACACGAGTTGCGGTCGTGGCGGAATTGGTAGACGCACTAGCTTGAGGGGTTAGCGCCGCAAGGCGTGGAGGTTCGAGTCCTCTCGACCGCACCATGACGACCCGGGGCCCTGCCGCCTCGGTCCCAGCCGATCGATGCATGCAACGGACAAGACCCACGGCGCGATTGCGATGCCGTGGACGGCCTCACGCTTCCAGGACGCGGTTGGCCTTGCATTCGACCCGCCACACCAAGCCGGACGCGGCGTAATCGAGGTCCACCTCGCCATTCACGCTGGCCTTGACGAGGTGCGTGACGACAGTGGTGCCGAAGCCCCGGCGCGTCGGTGCGCTGACGGGGGGGCCGTTGCTCTCGCCCCAGGTCATCGTGAAGGTACGATCGCCAGCCGCGCCACTCACTTCCCAGGTGATCTCGACGTGGCCATCATCACCGCTCAGTGCGCCAAACTTCATCGCGTTGGTGGCGAGTTCATGCACAGCCATGCCGATGGATTGGGCCGCTGTGGACGAGACCCGGACCTCTGGTCCCCGCGCGGTGATCTGCGTGTGGGTCGCGCCACCGAACGGCTCGAGTTGCGACCGCACGAGTTCGGCCAGATCGACGCCTTTCCAATCGGACGCGACGAGCAGATCGTGGCTCGCGGCCAGTGCGTTGATACGCTGTGAAAAGCTTTCACCGAACGTCTCGAGCGTGGAGTGCATCACGGTCTGCCGTGCGATGGCCTGGACGACGCCGAGCAGGTTTTTCGACCGGTGGGTCACTTCGCGCACGAGCAGTTGAATCTGCGCTTCCGCCTCTTTGCTCTGCGTAATGTCGCGGGAGGCTGCGAGCAGGCCGATCGGTTCGCCATCGACGCCGGGCACCGAGTTCACCGCCACATCCCACCATTTGGGCGTGTCCTTTGCCGTCGGGCAAAACCCGACGAATCGACCCGTCGTGCCCGATAGAGCATCCTTGATCGCGGTTTCGATGAGCGGCCAACTTTCTTCGGGCCACAGGCTCGCCCAAGGTTTACCGCGAACCGTCGCGAAGTCTCCGATCTCCAGGAGGCATTGGCCGTTGAAGTTCATTTGTTGTATGCGGGCCTCGAGATCGATGAACTTCACGCAGTCGGGGCTCGCTTCCAAAAGCCGGCGGGAATAGGCCTCGCTGGCCGCGAGAGCGTGCTCGATGGCTTTTCGTTTGGTGACATCCGTGTTGATCCCGGACATGCGAACGGCCCTGCCGTTGGCGTCACGGTCCACGCTGCCGACAGCCTCGATCCAGCGAATACGCTCATCGTGCGCAATGACGCGGAATTCACACCGCAATTCGGGTTCTCGGCCGAGAATGGCGTCGCGCGACTTATTTTCGACGCGGCTGCGATCGTCGGGGTGGACGAGCCGACCCCATTCTTCCAGGGTGGGCGGCGCACTATCAGGCGGGAGCGAGTAAAGCGCGAAAGTTTCCGGCGACCAATAGATCGAACCGTCGGTGAGATCCCAAGCCCACGCCCCGGCATGGGCGGCTCGCAGCGACAACTGCAACTGGGCCTCGCTGTTGCGCACAGCAATTTCCGCGCCCAGGCGCTCTCTGATGTCGCGAAACACGATGGAAAAACCAAGCACCGCATCGCGTTCGCCGACAATCGGTGAGGCTGTGAGCTCGACGGCAATGCGTCGGCCAGTTTTGTGGTGGCGTTCGGTTTGCAGGCGAACGGATTGCCGTCCGTCCTTTTTGGCGTCGAAAACGCGAATGCGATCCGCTTGCAGTTCTTTAGGAACGATCAGTTCATCGACAGTCCGGCCAATGGCCTCTGCTTCCGTATAACCGAAAAGCTCCACCGCGCCTGCATTCCAGGTGCGAATCAAGCGCTCCAGGTTCATGCTGATGATGGCGTCGCTCGAGGAATCGACAATGGCGGCGAGCTGGGCGTTGCGCTCTTCGGACGCGCGCCGCTCGGCCAGCAGCCGGAAGCGGTCGACGGCGCCGGTGACGGCCCGACGGAGGCTGTCCTCGTCGATACGATTCTTGCTGAGAAAATCGAGGGCGCCAGCGGTCAGCAACGACGCTACTTTCGCGCCCTCGCTGGCGCCCGTCAACATCACCACTGCGCAGGGCATGACGCCGTCGGGTCCGGCGAGCGACGCCAGGACTTCGTGGCCGTCCATATCGGGCATCTTATAGTCGAGGACGATGCAATCGGGCCGCAATGCGGCGGCGGCAGCCAAGCCGCTCGCACCATTTTCCGCCTCGCTCAGCAGGAATCCTTGCGGCTCGAGTGCAAGGCGCACCACCATGCGGTCTTCGGGTGAGTCATCGATAATCAGGACGCGAAGAGATGTTGCAGCCGCATCGGCAGTTCGCCAATGGGGCGCTGCGCGCGCGGGCCGCGACGTGACGCGAATGACGTTGCTATCTGAGATGGACACTATCGACCCCGGTACGCGATACGAGACAGGTCAGGTGGGAGCGCAACCGTCTTCAACCAATATTGACACGTTGTCGCAATCATATTTTGAAAACCCTCGAATTCCAGCGGCTTGACGAGCTAACTGTTCGCGCCAGCTGCATAGGAGGCGTCGATGTCATCGGGATGCGACGACGTTGACAGAACGATGACAGGCACCGTGCGATCGCGCTTGCGAAACGCCTCCAGCAGCTCCCGCCCATCGACGCCGGGCATGTTGAGATCGAGGAAAATGAGCGCCGCACGGCGTGCCTCGATGCAGCCGTCTTCCGTCGCAAGCGCGGCGAAAGCGGCTGCACTGTCGGCGCATCGGCGCACGGGGTTTGCAATGCCGGCGCCTTTGAGCGCCTGGCGCAGACTGTAGAAATCCTCGTCGCTGTCCTCGACGGACAGGATGTCCTGCTCCTCGATATGCATCATGTTGCGGCGCCCTGCGTGTCGGATTGCAAGGAAAAGTAGAACGTCGTGCCTTCTCCCGGTCTCGACGTCAGCCACAGGCGGCCGCCGTGGCGCTCGATGGTTTTGCGGGCGATGGTCAAGCCCGCGCCGGTTCCGCCGCCGTATTCGTCGCGTCCATGCAAGCGGCGGAAGATTTCGAAAATGCGCTCCTGCTGGCGCTCGGCGATGCCGATGCCGTTGTCGCGCACGAACAAGACGGACGGATCGTCCGCCGAGACTCCAATCTCGACCCATCTGTCGGTCTTGTCATTGTACTTGACGGCGTTGCTGATCAGGTTGGTCAACACCTCGCGCAACCGAATTCGGTCGCCTATGACAATCGGCAACGGCGTGACGCGGCGAACGACGGCGCCGGTTTCGGCAATGCGCTGAGCCAGAACGGCCAACGCTTCGTCGACAAGCACGCCGACGTCACATTCGACGATCACGAGATCGGCGCGACCGGTGCGCGAATATTGCAGGAGCGACTCGATCAGGTCGTCCATGCGTGTGGTGAGCTTCAGGATCGTATCGATCTGCTGGGTCTGATTCCCATCGCCCCGTTTCAGGAATGTCGCCATGTGATGGATGCCGCGCAACGGCTCCTTCAAATCGTGCGAAGCGACATAGGCGAAGCTGTCGAGTTCCATGTTGGCGTCGCGCAACTCGCGGTTCAGCAGCTCGGTTTCTTCGGCGCGTGTGAGGATCAACTCGACGATCGCCCACCGCAGATCGGCGGCGGCCTTGACTTCGAAATCCGACCACGGCGTCGAACGCCCGACCACACTTTCCTTCCACATGGCAAACGACGTGCGCGGCAACAGCCGAATGGAGCCGTCGCTGGTGTCGATCTCCATGGGTTTTTTGGGATCGCCGGCCCAGGCTACCGTCTGCGCCTGCTCGGGACGGAACCACATTACGTATTCGGGCCGTCGTTTCGACAGGCGAACCGCCAGCAAACCTGCAGCCGTCGCGGCCAGGGGTCGCGCGTCCGCAATAGTGTCGCCCAGTTGGTCGGTGGCGGATATCAGTTGGTCTTGGCTCTCGGCGAGCCAGCCGGCCAACGCGCGAATTTCGGCCTCGCCCGGCGTCGTTCCCAGTATCGTCACCTTGTCCCCGGTCACGATCGCCGCGCCGCCGCAGTCGATGTAATTCGCGATATTTGCCGAGCCGTTCCCGCCGCCCAGCCCCGCATGCAGATCGGAGCGCTCGTTGAGCGTCTCGATCATGCGATCGAGCACGGCCTTCATCTTCATGCGATAGCCGAAACTCTCCGCATCCTCCTTGGCCGCCATCATCAGCGACAGCATGTGGGAGAGGAATTCGGCCGCCATGCGCGCCTCGTAGGCGACGTGGCGTGGCGCTGATTCGTGCATGCAGGAGATCAACCCCCACAACGTGCCGTCCTTCATCAACGGCATGACCATGGTCGCCTTGACGCCCATGTTACGCAGATAATCGGTGTACATGACCGACACGCTGCGCAGGAACGCGTAGCTGAGATCGACGGGCGCCCCCGTCGCCGGAATGAACTCGGGCGCGAGCGCGGAGGGCTCGTAATCGACGTTGGGTAGATGCCGCAGCCAGGACAGCGCGAACAGGCGGCGGGCGGGCGCTGGAATGTCGCTGGCGGGGTAATGCAGGCCCATATAGGGGATGAAGCCGTCGGCGTTGGATTCTGCCATGACATGGCCACTGCCGTCCTCGGCAAACTTATAGGCCATGACGCGCTCGAAGCCGGTGAAGTGGCGAATTTGCGCCACCGCCAGATCGAAGAATGCTTGCAGGCTGGAGGTCGCCTGCAATTGCGCGATCGTCGCTCGCAGTTCGGAATAGAGCTCGAGCATCGGCCGCTCGGCGTCGGCGGGGATGACCTCGAACTCGAGGATCAGCACGCCGCTCGCGCGATGCGCAAACATATTGAGCGCGCGCTTCGATGCCGTTTCATCGGCCGTCAGGCAAGCGAAATGCACCGGACCATTGTCCAAGCGCTCGCGTTGCAAGCGGGCGCCGAAGTCTCTCAGCCGCCGTCCCAGGAGCGCTTCGAGCGTGCCCCGGCGCACGACGTCGGCCGCGACGCCCAGGATCGCGCCGGCATTCGTCGAGGCCTGAAGGATGCGCAGCGATGGCTCATCGACCACCAGCATGCAGCCGTGCGGCTGCACCGCGCCGGCAAACTGGATCTGCTCGCGATCACAATTTGACAGGTCGACGTTATGAGAGGTAACGGGGCCGTCACTCATGGCGTATCCCTCGTGGCGAGGACCTGCGCCCCGTCCATCCAAGTTTCAAACTGTGCGAATGTCGCTCGCGCCGCATCGACGATCTCGTGGCGATGGCCGGCCGCACCCGCCGTCTCCAGCGCGTCGCACACTTCGCGCCACAGGCGACCGTTGTCTGGTGTGCCGGAAAAAAAGCTTCGACCCGAGTCCCCGTCTCCCAGCAGCGGGTCGAGACCGCGGGCAATCACGCGTCCGCCGAGTGTCGCGCCCTCACGGACGTAGAGGCAGCCCAGAAGTTGACCCGCGCTGTCGATCGACGGCAGACGCGCATACGGCAGCAGGTCCACCCGAGCCGTGTCGAAACCCAGATGCGCGAGGTCGTCGACCAGGAGGCGTGCGCGCAGCCGAGGTTGCGGGTCGAGCCCCCACCACCAGGACGCCGGCGTTCGGATGATGGTCTCTTCGAGTGGGCAGTGGAATCCGATGAGGGCCGCCAGAAGGGACCGATAGCGCGCCTCTGTCAGCGTTCCGGTCGCAAGCCCCTTGAACATCGGGTGATTATGCAGGCGTTCGTGAGCATCCCGCGTCGCGGTGCGCAACGTTTCGCGCACACTCGATACCGTATCGATTGATGCGCTTCGCACTACATCCTCCGAGTGACGCAAACCCCGCTTATTTGAACTTTAAGACAATTCCTCTCATGCCCACAGTACGCAATGAGGCGTAGGGCGCTGATTGCAAATTCAATATTACTATTTTTGGATTTCCATTGCTTCGAATGCTTGGCTCCGCTCGGGTTAGATTGAGGGCACGTTGACGACGACTACTCGGTCCGCTCCGGTGGGATTCTCCTCGCCATCGCCCGCCAGTGGTGTATAACGCGCGCATGCGTGGCACCCTCGTTGCGGCGCAGCATGGTGCGACCCAGCTGGACGACATCCCGGCCACGGCCGCCCAACGGACCGACACTTTCCCGCATTATTCGCGGGGGCTCGGTCCAATAAGCTTCTATTCCAGAAAGGAAAACCCGATGTCGCTCAGCGTTGAACGCAAAGCCGAAGTCATCAAGTCCTATGCGAGCAAACCCGAAGATACGGGATCGCCCGAAGTCCAGGTCGCCCTCCTCACGGAGCGTATCAATGGCCTGACTGACCACTTCAAGATGCACAAGAAAGACAACCATTCCCGCCGCGGGTTGCTGAAAATGGTCAGCCAGCGCCGGCAATTGCTCGATTACATGAAACGCAAGGACCCGAGCCGCTACCAGAAGATCATCGAGCGTCTCGAGTTGCGTCGCTGAGGCGGCCCGACGCTGCGAACGACAACGCGAGCCCGAGCGGGCTCGATCAGCCGATAGCGTGCGCCCGCCCCGCGTGAGCGGCGCACACGTGTTTTGACCGCTGGCAGGGGCCGGCAGAGGACCGAGAAACGATATGTTCGACATCCACTCAGAAGAAATCGAATGGGGCGGGCGCAAGCTCAGGTTGGAAACCGGCCGTATGGCCCGTCAGGCCGACGCTGCGGTTTACGCATCCTACGGCGAGACCAGCGTGCTGGCGACCGTCGTGGCGGCCAAGAGCGCCAAACCGGGGATCGACTTTTTCCCCCTTACCGTGAACTACCAGGAAAAGACCTTTGCCGCCGGCAAAATTCCCGGCGGCTTTTTCAAGCGTGAAGGCCGCCCGTCGGAGAAAGAGACGCTGGTTTCGCGCCTCATCGACCGGCCCGTGCGCCCACTGTTTCTCGACGGCTTCAAGCACGAGACGCAGATCGTCGTCACCGTGCTGTCGCACGATCTCGAGACCGATCCCGATATCCTGGCGATGGTTGCGGCGTCTGCCGCGTTGACCCTGTCGGGCTTGCCGTTCCTGGGCCCGATCGCCGCCGCCCGCGTCGGTATGATCGATGGCCAGTTCATCCTCAACCCGCTGCTCGACGAAATGGCCAAGAGCGAGCTCGACCTCGTCGTCGCCGGCACGGGTGATGCCGTCATGATGGTCGAGTCGGAAGCCAAGGAACTCTCCGAGCAGAAGATGCTCGAGGCCGTCATGTTCGGCCATCGCGGCTTCCAGGCGGTGATCGGCGCCATTATCCGGCTCGCCGAAAAAGCGGCCAAGGAACCGTGGAATTTCCAGCCGCCTGACCACGCGGCGAAAAAAGAGCAGATGCGCGGACTCATCACGTCCGACCTGCAGGCCGCGTTCCTCACGCCCGAGAAGGCCAAGCGTCACGATCTCGTCGGGGCGGCTAAAAAGAAAGCGTTCGATGCGATGTTGGCGGCTGATGCCAGCGCTGCCGACAGCGTGGTCTTGGGTTCTGTGTTCAAGAGCCTGGAAGCCGACGTCGTGCGCGGCGACATCATCCGCACCAGCCGTCGCATCGACGGTCGCGACCTGAAGACCGTGCGCCCGATTACGTCGGAAGTGCACGTCCTGCCACGCACGCACGGCTCGGCCCTGTTCACACGCGGTGAAACGCAGGCGCTGGTCGTCGCGACCCTGGGCACCGGTGACGACGAGCAGTTCATCGACGCGCTCGAAGGCACCCGTAAAGAGCGCTTCTTGTTGCACTACAACTTCCCTCCCTACTCTGTCGGTGAGACGGGTCGCATGGGTTCGCCCGGTCGTCGCGAAATCGGTCACGGTAAGCTCGCTTGGCGCGCCATCCGTCCGCTGTTGCCGACCGCAGAGGAATTTCCCTACGTCATCCGCATCGTCTCCGAGATCACGGAGTCGAACGGCTCCTCGTCGATGGCGACCGTGTGCGGCGCGTCCCTCGCCATGATGGACGCAGGCGTGCCCCTGAAGGCGCCCGTGGCCGGCATCGCCATGGGCCTCATCAAAGAGGGCAACGACTTCGCCGTGCTCTCCGACATTCTGGGTGACGAAGATCATCTGGGCGACATGGACTTCAAGGTGGCTGGCACCGCCAACGGTGTCACGTCGCTGCAGATGGACATCAAGATCACGGGCATCACCGAAGAAATCATGCGCGTGGCCCTCGACCAGGCCATGCACGGTCGCCTGCACATCCTGGGTGAGATGTCGCGTGAGATCGGCACGGCGCGCACGGAGCTGGGCGAATACGCCCCGCGCATCGAGACGATCAAGATCCCCGTCGACAAGATCCGTGAAGTCATCGGCTCGGGTGGATCGGTGATCCGCGAGATCGTGGCGGAATCGGGCGCCAAGATCGACATCGAAGACGACGGCACCGTGCAGATCGCCTCGTCCAGCCGGGAAGCCATCGAGAAAGCGCTGGCTCGTATCCGAGGCATCACGCAGGACCCCGAAATCGGCCTGATCTATCGCGGCAAAGTCGTGAAGATCATGGAGTTCGGCGCCTTCGTGAATTTCTTCGGATCGAAGGACGGGTTGGTGCACATCTCGCAACTGACGCAAGGCCGTCCGGCCACCGTCGGCGAGGTCGTGAAGGAAGGCCAGGAAGTTTACGTCAAGCTCTTGGGCTTCGATGATCGCGGCAAAGTTCGCCTCTCCATGAAGATCGTCGACCAGGCGACTGGCAAAGAACTGCCGCCCGAGGCGCGCACCGAAGGTGACGCCGGTGGTGGCGACGGTGGCGGTGGACGTGGTGGTGATCGGGGTGATCGCGGAGACCGCCCACCCCGTCGTGACCGTGGCGAAAGCCGGGATCGCGGTGAATTCCGCAGCGAGCCTCGCGGTGATCGTGAACCCCGTGGCGAACCCCGCGCCGACCGTGAACCCCGAGGCGAGCCGCGCGGCGATTTCCGGGCCGAACCCCGTGAGCCTCGCGGTGATCGCGAACCTCGTGGCGAGCCGCGCGGTGAACCTCGCGGCGACTTCCGGGGCGAGCCCCGTGAGCCCCGCGGTGATCGGGAACCTCGCGGTGAACCCCGTGGTGAGCCGCGCGGTGACTTCCGTGGCGAGCCGCGTGAACCGCGTGGTGATTTCCGCTCCGAACCCCGCGAGCCGCGTGGTGACTTCCGTGGTGAGCCGCGTGGCGAACCCCGTGGGGAGCTCCGGGGCGAGCATCGCGGTCCTCCGCGCGATCGTGGCGGTGATAGAGGTGGCGACCGTGGCGGTGATCGGGGCGGTCCTCCCCGCCGCGACAGCCCAGCCCCGCAGCCGCGCCGTTCGGAGAAGGATTGGGATTGATCTGTGATCGGCGCGATGGATCGGGAAAGGTGTCCCGATCCGATCGTGCGGATCACGGCGACTGATCGGCACCCCAGCCTCGGGGTCATTCAATCCTGGGCGTCGAAAGTGTCATCCCGCGGCTCGTCCGCGGGATCCAGCGTTGTGCTGGTTCCGCGCCCAGCCGAAGGATGGGTCCCGGCAAAAAATGCCGGGATGACATTTGATGGCGACGTTTTGCGAATTGAATAGCCCTGCAAGCACCCTCCGTTGGAGAGGGCCCAGGCCTTGAACCTGCTCGTCATCTTTGTTTTCGCCTTTGCCCTGTCCGCAGCCGCCGTTCGTCTGCTCATGACGGACCGTTTGGCGCGCCTCGTCCTCGATCTCCCGAACGAACGCTCCCTGCATGATCGACCGATCCCGCGCACCGGGGGCATCGGTTTGATGTTGGCCGCAGGGGTATCGTGGTGGGCGTTCGCCGCGCACCCCCTGTCAGGCACCGTGGCGCTCGCCGGCGGTCTCGCCGCCCTGTTCCTGATCGATGACGTCCGCGGGCTCGCCGTCCCGCTCCGTTTCGGCTCCCAGCTTCTCGCCGCCGCCGCATTCGTCGCGCTGAGCGGTGCCCATCCGCTGTGGCTGACGCCTTTCCTCATCGTCGGCATCGTCTGGTCGACGAACCTCTACAATTTCATGGATGGTGCCAATGGGCTCGCCGGCGGTATGGCCGTGGCTGGTTTTGGCAGCTACGCGCTGGCGTCCCACTTCGCAGGCGATCCCGATGTGGCGGTGGTCGCGGTGATCGTCGCTGGCGCAGCGGCGGGTTTTTTGGTCTGGAACTTCGACCCTGCGCGCATTTTTCTGGGCGATGCCGGTTCGATCCCTCTCGGGTTCCTGGCTGCGGCGCTGGGCATCGTCGGCTGGAGTCGTGGGCTGTGGCCGTTCTGGTGGCCAGTACTCGTGTTTTCGCCATTCGTCGTCGATGCGTGCGTCACGCTCGTCCAGCGCGCGCTGCGCGGCGAGTCGCTCACGAAGGCGCATCGGTCCCACTATTACCAACGCTTGGTCCGCATGGGCTGGAGCCACCGTCGCCTCGCGCTCACTCACTACGGGCTGATGCTCGCCGTTGCGGCGACAGCACTCGCACTGCGCACCGCGCCTGCGGTCGCTGTGGGGGTCGCGCTCCTGTCGTGGAGCGCGGTGTACGTCGCCATCGCCGTCGTCATCGATCGCCGCTGGCATGCGCGATGCGCCAGCGGCGAATGATCAATACGTCGCCCGACCACCGGAGATGTCGAGCACCGTTCCCGTGGTGAACGAGCAGTCCTCGGAAGCCGCGAACGCAATCAGCGCCGCCACTTCCTCTACGTGGACGAAGCGACCGCGCGGAATTTTCGACAACATGAAATCGATGTGGGTTTGCGTGATCTGGTCGAAGATTGCCGTTTTGGCGGCTGCCG
>JANOKV010000605.1:0-2389 GCA_031419415.1 Hyphomicrobiales bacterium
ACCATGCCGAAGAGCATGACGAGGCCGAGGATTTCATTGACCGTCATGGGCTCAGACCTCGATCTTTTCGTGTTTGACGAGGAACACGCCGGTCTTGGCGGCCCACCAGCTTTTCATGAGTTCGGAGATGCCTTGGATGAAAAGCATCAACGCGCAGACCGGGACCACGGCCCGCAGCGGCCACAGGGCAGGGCCCCAGGCGCCCGAGTTCGATCGCTCATTGATATCGAGCGCATAGAAAAAATCGTCGATCGAGATGAAGAAGAGCACCGCCATCGTCGGCAGGAAGAACACGGCAAAGCCGATCACGTCGACCCAGCCCTTGCCGCGATCGGTGAAATTCTCCCACAGCATGTCTGTGCGCACGTGTGCGCCTTTGACGAGTGCGGGAACCGTGCCCAGCATGACGATGGCGCCAAAGCTCATCGTTGTGACGTCCAGTGCCCAGATCGTCGGGTCATCGAGCGCATAGCGCGAAATGACTTCGACGAAGTTGGCGAAGATCAGCGGGATCGAGAGCAGCAGGAAGAAGTACCCCGAGTACTCGGTGAATGCGTCGATCGTGCGGATCACGGCCAGATAGGCCGCAGGGGGTGTGACCCCGACTGGTGGTTCTGTCGTACTCGTCATCGTATCATCCCCAACCCCGATAAGTGGCCTGCTGGCCGTTCGATAGCGCCAACGAAAGAAGGGCGCCTTGCGGCGCCCTTCGGTCGATCATTTCTTGGGCCAGTAGTGATCGGCAGAAATGCCGTAGGCTGGATAGTAGAAACGTTTCGCCGGCACGGTCACCGAGGCCCACTTGCGTAGCGACTCGTAGGTTTCCTTGAACACGGGGTTCTTCTCGGATTCCTTCGCCGCGACCTTGTCCCAGGCTTCGAGGAAGGCCTTGTGGATTTCGACCGGGGTCTCGGCAATGTTGACCTTGTGGACATCACGCAGCTCGACCACGGCTTCGGCATTCTGCCGCTGCCACTTGGCCCACCACACGAACAACTGTTCGGTGATCGCCGCCTTCGTGATTTCCTGGTCGAGTTTGCCCAGGCCGTCCCAGACGTCCTTGTTGATCAGCAGTTCACCGATCGACACCGACTCGTGCAGCGACGGAGCATAGTGCCACTTCCAGATGGTATGGAAGCCGAAGCGCAAGTCTTCGATACCACCCACCCACTCGGCACAATCGATCGTGCCGCGTTCGGCGGCCGGCATGATTTCACCGCCCGGCATATTGACCGTGCGCATGCCCATTTCGTTCATGATTTCAGCAGCGATGCCGGTCTGGCGGCATTTCTGGCCCTTGAAGTCGGCCAAGCTTTCGATCGGCTTCTTGAACCAGCCCAGCGCCTGCGGGCTCGTCGACAGAATCGGGAAGGTCACCACGTTCAGCTTCAGGGTTTCCTGATAGAACTTATGGTACATCTCCAAGCCGCCGCCGTGCCACATCCAGGACAGATAGTCCATGTGATCCATGCCGAACGGTCCGCCGGGACCTCCGGTAAACAGGACTGCGGCCTTGTTCTTGCCGACCCAATAGCCGGCCCAGGTGTGGGCCCCATCAATGACCTTCTTGTGGGTCGCATCGAGCACTTCGAACGCCGGCACGACAGTGCCCGCTGCCGACGTCTCGATCTTGACGCGACCTGCGGTCAAGACCTCGAGCCGCTTGGCGAAGTCGGTGAAATTCTCATAAAGCGTCAAGGATGCGGGCCACGAAGCCTGCATCTTGAGCGTCTTCGACTGCGCATCGGCTGTCGACGGCGATATGGCAAGACCGGCCATCATCGCGCCAAGAGCCAAGAACCCTTTGATTGTTGATTTCAAGTGACGTCTCCTCCGCGCAGTCCCAATAGGGACCCGCGTTTATCATGTTATTTACTCCACGGTTCAGCACCTTATGTGCGCGGTTGACGCGCGTCAAATTCCCAAATCATCCAAACCGGTGTCGCGAGTGTCGCAGCGTCTTGTTTCTGCTGCGCAGGCACACGTCGCATTGGCCGGCGCTGGCCGCGAGGGTCGCCGTTCAAGCGTGCGATAAAGCTGGGTTGGTTCCGTACCTTACGACGCGAGGCCGCCCGCTTTTTCGATGAACGTCGTGATCCTTTCGACCCCGTCTCCCGTGCGCAAATTGGAAAACACGAACGGGCGGTCGCCGCGCATGCGGCCAGCATCGCGCTCCATGACGCCGAGGTCGGCGCCGACGTGGGGCGCCAGATCGGTTTTGTTGATCACCAATAGGTCCGAGCGCGTTATTCCGGGGCCACCCTTGCGCGGAATTTTTTCCCCCTGCGCCACGTCGATGACGTAGATCGTGATGTCCGCGAGGTCTGGCGAGAACGTCGCCGCGAGATTATCGCCGCCCGACTCGATGAGAATGACATCGAGGTTGGGA
>JANOKV010000606.1:0-2706 GCA_031419415.1 Hyphomicrobiales bacterium
CGGCGACACCGACCTCGAGCTGCTGGAAAATTTCGACCCGCGCCAGACGGGGGCTGTCGAGCACGGCACGGCTGGCAACACGCGCCAGGATCAAGGCGCAATCGCCCGCTTCGTCGCCTCACGTGGGCCGGGGCTGCACCACATCGCGATGAAGACGCCCGACATCAATGCGGTGCTGAGGGGCCTCGATGTTGCCGGGGTCACCGTCATCGACCAAAAAGGCCGCCCCGGCTCGCGCGGCGGCTTGATCGGATTCATCCACCCCAAATCGACCAGCGGTGTCCTGATGCACTTCGACGAACGATCGAACGGCTGACATCGCTCCCGGTCACACCGGCAGCGGAACGCCCGTCGCTGCGAACAGGTCGCGTTGGCGGTCGGCGAGCCGATCCAGCTCGAACCCTTCGATGGTCTCGTTGAAGATGCGGTAATAATTCAACCGGGCGTCCAGATGCAAGAACACGCCGCCCAGACCGATCGCGGCGCGGTCCATGAACACGAACTCGCGCGGCACCCGCACCGGGCCTTTTTCTTTCAGCGCCTGATGCACCGTGAACGCTTCGCGGCGGCCGTATTCGCCCGGCGTCGTACCCTCGGCGATGGACCGCTCCCGATCGTCGAGCAGCGGCCCGTAAATGAAACGCGCCCAAATGTTGAGCACATCGATCAGTTCTTTCGACAGTCCCTTGAAGCCCCACGTCTCGTAGGCGTGCACGATCAACGCCTCGTCCCCCGTCAGCAAACCCCGATACAGATCGATGACGCCCTGCACGAACTTCGGCGCAAACGTGCGCATGCAGCCGTAATCGAGCAGGTTGATGCCTTGCGGCCGCCCGGCCTCCTCGAAGACGTTGTAGTTGCCCAAGTGCGGATCACCGTGGATCACGCCGAAGTGTGAAAACGGCATCCACCACGCCCGAAACATAGCGCGCGCAATCTGATTGCGATCCTCGAGGGGGGCCTGCTTGTAGTCGAGGAGCGGCTTGCCCTCGGCCCAGGTCATCGACAGCAACCGCTTCGTCGACAACTCGGGCACGACCTCGGGAACCCGAATGAGGGGATCGTGCCGAAAGATGGCGGCATAAAGCGCCATGTGGTTGGCCTCGAGCTCGTAGTCGAGCTCTTCACGCAGGCGCGCGGAGATCTCCTGCAGGATCTCACCCGTATCGACCGCTGGGTCCATCCGCGCATGGATCGCAAACACGACCCGGAGTTGATTGACATCGGCTTCCACCGCCGACTGCATGTCCGGGTATTGCAGCTTGACGGCGAGCGATCTGCCATCCGGACCTGTTGCGCGATGCACTTGGCCGAGCGAAGCAGAGGCGGCCGACTCGGGTGCAAAGCTCTGAAATCGGCTCTCCCAATCGGCGCCCAACTCCGCCCGCATCCGTCGCCGCACGAAGCCCGGACCCATGGGCGGCGCCGCGCTCTGGAGCTGCGCCAGCTCGCGCGCATACTCTGGCGGCAGAGCCTCGGGAATGGTCGAGAGTAATTGCGCGGCCTTCATGATCGGGCCTTTCAGTCCACCCAAGGCCGCCGCCAGCTCCGCCGCGTTCTTCGACCGGTCGAGCTCGTATCCGAAGATGCGGCTGCCCGCGACCCTGGCCGCCACCGCGCCGACATTGGTCCCGACCCGCAGATACCGCGCGGCCCTGGCCGAAAACCGATTTTCTTCCTCGTCGCTGGCCACTGCACGCGCTCCTTTGATTTTCCCACATATCGGCGCGGGCGCCCGCCACGTCCAGCGGCACGTGACGGACCAGGCGTCGCGGGCCTTTCGAGTCTCATCGTTCCATTTGTCATCCCGGTGCTCGGCACCGGGAGCCATCCATCCGCTTGCTCCAGCGCCAGCCGTGGGCTGGATCCCGGCAATAAATGCCGGGATGACAAGGGGTGGGGTCGGTGTCATCCCGCTGTCCCAACAACCAATCATCAGGCTTTCAATTCCGGGAGACCATTCGTCTCAGCCGGGAAATGGAGGCCTTGCCCAGCGCTGACACCTCGGTCAACATGGGCCTTGAACACACACATGCCATAGACCCCACCTCGGGGATCAGGAGGTCCACCCATGACCGCAACCACATCGAGCCCATCCGCCAAAACACCGGCCCAGGATAACCTGCGCGGGTGGGACCGCCGCAATATGGCGGCGCGCCTGGCTCAGGACATCCCCGAAGGCTGGTGCGTGAACCTCGGCATCGGCATCCCGCTGCTCGTGGGGGATTACATCCCCGATGACCGTGAGGTGATCCTCCAATCGGAGAACGGCATCATCGGCATGGGGCCGTTGCAGAAGAAAAATCAACTCGACACCTGGATCGTCAACGCCGGCAAACAGAACGTCACGCTGAAGACGGGGGCCACCATGGTCGGCCACGCCGACAGCTTCGCCATGATCCGAGGGGGGCACCTCGACCTGTGCGTTCTGGGCTCGTTCGAAGTGGCGGCCAACGGCGACTTCGCCAACTGGACGACGTCGCTGAAATCGGTGCCCGCCGTCGGCGGCGCGATGGACTTGGCGGTTGGCGCGCAACGCATCTGGCTGCTGATGGAGCACACGTCGAAGGACGGCAAACCGCGCCTGCTCGAGACCTGCTCGATGCCACTCACCGCCATCGGCGTGGTCAAACGCGTCTACACCAACCTCGCCGTCGTCGACCTCTCGAGTCGTGGCTTCGAAGTGGTCGACATCAATCCCGAGAT
>JANOKV010000607.1:0-3799 GCA_031419415.1 Hyphomicrobiales bacterium
GCCTCATCCAGATGGCGGGTCCCGACGACGAGCTGATCGTCGATCCCATGGCGGCCGACCTCGATCTGGCGCCGTTTTTTGAGCTGATGGCCAATCCCAGGGTCACCAAAGTCTTTCACGCCGCCCGCCAAGACATTGAAATCATTCACTACAAAGCTGGAATCATTCCGACGCCGGTGTTCGACACCCAGGTCGCCGCCATGGTCTGCGGATTTGGCGACTCGGTCAGCTACGTCAATCTGGTCAAGAAGATCACCAACCGCGAACTCGACAAGTCGTCCCGCTTCACCGATTGGGCCCGCCGGCCGCTGTCGGACAGCCAGCTCGTCTACGCGCTGGGCGACGTCACGCACCTGCGCGACGTCTACCGCAGCCTCGCAACCGAACTCGATCGCACCGGACGCGCCACCTGGCTCGACGAAGAGATGGCGGGGCTGACCGCGCCGAAGACCTACGAGGTCGACCCCGAGACGTCCTGGCAGCGCCTCAAGCTCAAGGTGCGCAACCGCCGCGCGCTGGCCGTCTTGATCGAGCTGGCCGCCTGGCGCGAGCGGCAGGCCCAATCACAGGATGTGCCGCGCAGCCGTGTGCTGCGCGATGAAGCGCTCTATGATATCGCCAATCAGCAGCCCGTCGAGGTCGCCAAACTGGCCGAGCTGCGCACGCTGAGTGACGGCTTTGCCCGTTCGGCGCGCGCGCGCGAGATCATCGATGCGGTGAAGCGGGGCCTTGCCCGCGATCCCGCGACCGTGCCGCAGCTTCCCAATGGCACAGCATTGCCGCCCGAGGCGAACGCCACGATCGACCTGCTGCGCGTGTTGCTGAAAGCGGCGGCGGGTCGTCACGGCGTCGCCCCCCGTCTCATCGCCGACAGCGACGACCTGGAACGTATCGCCGCCGAGCGTCAACCCGACGTGCCCGCCCTGCGCGGCTGGCGGGGCGAACTCTTCGGAAACGACGCCCTCAAACTGAAACGGGGCGAACTGGGCCTCGCCGTGCGCCGAGGCGAAGTATCGGTGATCGATATCGTCCCGGCGGGGGGAAGTGGCGGGGGTTGACCCGCTTCGAAGCCCGTGCGCGTCGAGGCGCCGATCAGACCTCGTCGCTGATCGTCACTTTGAAACGAACGCCACGCCCGTGGCCCGTGCTCGGACTATTGGCTCGGATCAGCTCGACACCGGCTTTGTCCAGCGCGTCGACGACCTTCGTCAGAGTATCGATCACACCGCGCACATTGCCCGTGCTTCCTTCCATCCGTTGAATGGTCGGCACTGAGACGTCGGCGAGTTCCGCCAGCACCTTCTGATCGATGCCGAGAATAGCGCGGGCAGCCCGCATTTGCGCAGCGGTGATCATTGTTTTACTCATGAATCCAAATGGCGCCGAATGTCGGGCCGCATAACCGGTGTGGCGAGCGGCCCGACATCCAACGGAGATACTGGCAGCCAACCGTCAGACGGACATTGCCTGTTCGATCTCGGTCACCTTGTAACGGGCCATGGCAAGATTGGCCTTGGCCTTGTCGAGCACGAGGTAGATGAAAAGGCCTTCGTTGGTGGCTGAAGGGCGCAGGACATGATACTGGCTCTCCAAGGTAATCAGGATGTCCTCGATGCCGCCCTTGATACCCAGCGTCTTCATCGTCTTCTGCTTCGCGCGCATGACTTCCGTGTTGCCGGCGGCGGCAACGTCGAGGTTGACGCCGGAGCCGTCCTTGCCAAGGACCATTCCCGACCGGCTGTCGACGACGGCTGCGGCGGTGGCGCCGTCGATGGTCAACAGTGACTTGATGCTGTCTGTTACGCTTGCCATTGGTTCTCTCCGAGAGTTGAGAAGATTCGTTTGAGTCACGGAACGCGCGCCGTGAATGTCGTGTGGCGTTCGAGATGATCGTGCGCGCTGAACGATCGGCCGACGGTCCCAGGCGACCACCTTTAAAGTTAAAGGTCATCAGGTGACTGTGAGAGGATTATTACGCATCATTGATGTATAATGCTTTAATACGACAACGTGACACGTAACTATTGTCGGAATTCGAGTCGCCTGTGTAATCAAGGTGAAGAATTCGTCAACGCGACGCCTGACAGGCATGCAGCCTCACCGCTGCGCAGTGTTCCCGGAGTGCTCACTTGCGGACGAGTGTCCATCCAGCAAATGTTCATCGAGCAAATGTTCATCGAGCTCTGGCCGCTCCACGCCAATCGCGTTAGCTTGCGGGACTGATCCGCCAGGAGCCCGCGCCATGCCCCGAGATGTCTTGACCAACTCGCACATCGAGACCCAATTTCGCGCCAAGACGCCAACCTCGGCCGAGCTCTATGCGCGGGCCGAACGGGTCATCCCAGCGGGGCTCACGCACGACAGCCGCACGCTGGCGCCCTATCCGATTTACGCATCGCGCGCCAAAGGGCCGCGCAAGTGGGATGCGGACGGCAACGAACTGGTCGATTACTTCGGCGGCCATGGCGCGCTGATCCTGGGGCATTCCCATCCCACGATGGTGGAAGCCGTGCAGCGCCAGATCGAGATTGGCACCCATTGGGGCTCGGCGCACGAACTCGAGGTGCGGTGGGCGGAGCTGATCAATCGGATGGTGCCATGCGCCGAGCGCGTGCGCTTCACCGGCACGGGCACGGAAGCCACGCACCTCGCGATTCGCCTGATGCGCGCGTACACCGGAAAATCCAAAATCGTGCGGTTCGTGGGGCATTTTCACGGCTGGCACGATCAGGTGGCGGGCGGCGCCAACAGCCACTACGACGGCTCGACGCCGGCTGGCGTTCTTCCCGGCATCACCGGGGAAACGATCCTGTGTGACACGGACAGCCTCGATGCGGTGACGCGCGTGCTCGAAAGTCGCGACGACATCGCCGGCGTCCTGCTCGAAGCAGCGGGTGCGAGCACGGGCCAAGTGCCGCTGCCCGCAGGGTTCCATGCGGGGCTGCGCGCGCTCACGAAAAAGCATGGCGTGGTGTTGATGTTCGACGAAGTGGTGACGGGCTTTCGCTGGTCGCGCGGCGGGGCGCAGGCGCGCTATGGCGTGACGCCCGACATCTGCGCCATGGCGAAAATCGTGGCCGGTGGCCTACCCGGTGGCGCGATCGGCGGCCGCGCCGACATCCTCGACCAGCTCGACGCCACTGCGGCCAAGGCTGCGGGCCGCGAAAAGATCGGCCATCAGGGAACCTACAATTCCAATCCCTTGTGTGCGGCTGCCGCCGTCGCCACGCTCTCGCTCATCGAGCGCGAAGATATTTGTGGCACGGCCGAACGCACCGCTGGCGCCATTCGCGATGGCTTGCGCCAAATCCTCATCGAAGAGGGTGTGCCGTGGGGTGTCTACGGCGAAGCCTCGAGCTTCATCATCTTCCAGAACCCTGCGGGTCTTCCCCTCGACCCTGCCACGTTCGATGCGGCAAAGCTCGGCTTCGAGGGATTGAAAGGCGTCAAGGATGCCAGCCTGATGCACCGCCTGCGCCTTGCGATGATCGCCAACGGCGTCGACATCCAAGGCGCACCCGGCGGCCTCGTCTCCGCCACCCACGGCCCCGAAGAGGTGGCGCGCACGCTCGAGGCGTTCCGGACCAGCGTGCGGTGGATGAAGGCGGAGGGGGATGTGCGCGGGTGAGGGGCGAACGCCGTCGAGACGACAGGCGGCGCGCGCGGTCGACTTCGAAACGGTAAAAATTGTCATCCTCGGGCTTGTCCCGAGGACCCATGCATCCGCTTGCTCGGTCGATGGAAACGTCGCTGTGCGGGTTGCCAGCGTAACGCCCCTTCTCGGCGCTTCGCCCCGCTG
>JANOKV010000608.1:0-1700 GCA_031419415.1 Hyphomicrobiales bacterium
ACGGTGTTGATCGAATCCGCTGGCATCGGCACCGGGCTCATCCAACAGTTGCGCGAAGAGCGCGAGGTCCATCCCATCGCCATCCTACCCGAGGGCTCGAAGGTCGACCGTATGGCGGCGCAATCGGCCAAGATCGAAGCCGGGCAGGTGCATCTGCCGGCATCGGCGCCGTGGTTGCCGGAGTTCATGGCCGAACTCATGGCGTTCCCGCACGGCCGTCACGACGATCAGGTCGATAGTCTGTCACAGGCGCTCTCTTGGGCCTCGCGACCAATCGGGGAACCGCGCATTCGACGGTTGTGAGTGTGGAACCGACTGGACTTCGCGGGCAAAGGACGCATTGCTGGCGGTGTGGTCGGGGACCGATGTGGCCGCCACGTCGAAGGTCGCCTCGCGGTTTGCGGGGCTTTGGGTGGTGCGGACGCCGATCCTGGCGCCCGCATGACAGGAGCCCCGATCATGCCGCGGACACGCCCCACCAAATCGACCTCTGCGCCCGTCAAAACCAAGTCGCCGTCGAAGTCGTCGCCTGCGCCAACGCCAGCGCCTGCCACGACCAAGCAGGAGCAGATCCTGGCGCTGCTGAGCCGCCCCCAAGGCGCCAACATCACCGACCTGATGACGGCCTCGCGCTGGCAAGCCCACAGCGTACGCGGCTTCCTCGCGGGCACGGTGAAGAAAAGGCTCGGTCTGGCGTTGGTGTCCTCCAAGGCCGAGGGCGAGGCACGCTGGTATCGCATCGAGACGCGTCGCGGTCGCTGACATGGCGACGCCGACCACCTCGATGGCAACCCAACTCGAGCGACTGTCCACGCTGTCGCTCCCCGAGCTGCACGACGCTTGGCGGCGGTGGCATCGGCGCCTCCCGCCCGCCCGGCTGTCGCGCGATCTACTGATCCGCGCCATCGCCTACAGGGTACAGGAGACGGCCTCAGGCGGCCTCTCCAAGCGCCTGCTGCGCCGGCTGGCGCAGATCGAGGGCGAACGGAACCGCCCCGACGCGCCCACATCATCGCCCCCGATCGCGCTCAAACCCGGCACCCGGTTGGTGCGCGAATGGCACGGCATCACGCACACTGTGCTCATCCATGCCGATGGCGTCGAATGGCGCGGGCAACGCTGGCGGTCGCTATCGGTGGTCGCACGCGAGATCACCGGGGCCCACTGGTCGGGCCCGCGGTTCTTCGGCTTGACCTCGAGACGTGTCGGCGATGGCCAAAGCCGCTGAACCCCGCATCGTCGCTCAGCCGCGCTGCGCCGTCTATACGCGCAAGTCGTCGGAGGAAGGCGTCGATCAGGCGTTCAACGCGCTGGATGCGCAACGCGAGGCCTGTGAAGCTTACATCGCCAGTCAGCGCCATGCCGGGTGGAGCCTCGTTCCCGGCGCTTTCGAAGACAGCGGCTTCTCCGGCGGCACCCTCCAGCGCCCCGCATTGAAGCGTCTGATGGCCGACATCGTGGCCGGCAAAATCCAGATCGTCGTCGTCTACAAAGTCGACCGGCTGACGCGGTCTCTCGCCGACTTCGCCAAGATCGTCGACATTCTCGATGCGCACGGTGCCTCGTTCGTGTCGGTGACGCAGCAGTTCAACACGACGACGTCGATGGGGCGGCTCACCCTCAACGTGCTGCTGTCCTTCGCTCAGTTCGAGCGCGAGATCGCGGGCGAGCGCATTCGCGACAAGATCGCCGCGTCCAAG
>JANOKV010000609.1:0-2216 GCA_031419415.1 Hyphomicrobiales bacterium
TCCGGGAGGACGGCCCGATGCTGATGTCTGCTGCCGAATACCGCGACAGCCTGCGCCGTTATCGGCCGCGGGTGTTCGTCGACGGGCGCCGCATCGAAAGTGTCGCCGATGCGCAGGAATTGGCGCCGGGCATTCGCGCCACGGGCGTCTCCTACGATTTTGCGCTCAATGCCGAATACACGCCGCTGATGACGGCGCGGCAGGGCACATCCGGCAAGACGGTCAACCGGATGCTGCACATCAATGAGACCTCGCAGGACCTGTTGTTCAAGCTCGAGGCGGTGCGCCTGATGTGCCGCGAGTCCGGGTGCGCGCAGCGCTACCTCGCGCACGATGGCCTCAATGCGGCCTATCAGGCAACCAAGCGCATCGATGCCAACGGCGGCGTGGGCTATCACGACCGCTTGCTCGCCTACATGCACAAGGTGCAGGACGAAGACCTGTCGCTCGGCATCGCCATGACGGACGCCAAGGGCGACCGCTCCAAACGGCCCGGCGCCCAGATGAACCGCGACGTCTACGTGCACATTGCAGAGCGCCGCCCCGATGGCATCGTCATTCGCGGCACCAAGGCGATCGTGACGGGTGCGCCCTACATGCACGAATTCCTGGTCATGCCGTGCCGCACGATGACGCCGGAGGATTCAGCCTTCGCCGTGTGCTGCGCCGTGCCTGTCGATGCGCCGGGCGTGACGATCATTTCGCGGCCCGCCGGCCGGCCCGGTGAAGCGGCCGCCAAGTATGCGGCAAAATACGGCCAATCGACCGCCGTCGTGCAGTTCGACGACGTGTTCGTGCCGTGGGATCGCGTGTTCGCCGATGGCCAGACCGAGGAAGCCGGATTCCTCACCACCAGTTATGCGACCCACCATCGCCATTCCTGCATCGGCGCGCGCGCGGGCTTCGGCGATCTGCTGATCGGGGCAGGCGCGCTGATGATCGAGGCGAACGGCCTCGATCCCGACCGCCACGGCCATATCCGCGACGCGATGGTCGACCTGATCAAGATCGTCGAGGGGTTTTTTGCCTGCGGGGTGGCGGCTTCCGTCTACGCGTTGAAGGACCCCGGCGGCTCCGTCATGCCCGACACGGTGTTCTCCAACGTCGGAAAACTGCTGCTGGCGACGCAGATCTACGATATGCACCGCCTCGCTCATTATGTCTCGGGTGGGCTCATCGTTGCGCTGCCCGGACCCGACGAGGACCACAATCCCGAGACGGCGGCCTCGCTCTCGGCGGTTCTCGCAGGTCGGCCCGATATCCCAGCGTCGGCGCGCTTGGAAGTTGCGCGGCTGATGGAGGATTTGACGGCCACGCATACGGGGGGATGGATGTCGCTCATCTCACTGCACGGTGGCGGTAGCCCAGAGGCGATGAAGCGCGAAATCTGGCGCAACTATCCCGTGGCGGAGAAAGCCGAACTCGTCGAAAAATTGCTCGATCGCGGTGTCCTCGACGAGGGTCGGCGCGTGTCGAAGCAACCGGGCCGGTGTTGTGTCACGGGCTGCGAAGTGCCCGCGATCGGCACGCTCGACGTGCCTGAGGCGTTCGGTACGATGACAGCGCTGCCGATGCTGCCAATGCCCGAGCCGGCGAAGTAGATTTAGGCGCGAGACGGGACCACGGTATGCCGGCTCAGGATCAATTCCGCTTCGACCAGCCGGATTCCGAGGGTTCTGCGGCGCGAGCGGCGCCGTTGCCTGTGGCCCCGCTCGATGATCGCCAGCGGCTGGCCTGCCTGAGGCTGATCCGATCGGAAAACGTCGGCCCGGTCGGTATTATGGCGCAAACGCCATTAGAAGTGAATCCCTCCATCCCCTAAATTTAGGGGATGCCACACGCAAAGATCGCCACAACGCAAGCCTCGTTCACCTTGCTTCAACTCCACGCCGAGTTGGGCGGCAAGATCATCGACAACAAGAAGGATGCCAAACGGCTTGCCGACAGCATGCGGCACGTCGAGGCCGTGTTGAAACTGCTCGATCCTGAGTTCAGCGCCCGAGGCATTTCCGTTCGTCGACGCAAGCCCAACCGGCACTTCAAGCGCGGCACCATATTCCGGGCCGTCCTGGAAATCCTGAAGGTTGCCGACGAACCGCTGACCACGAGCGAGATCGTGCAGCGGTTGTTCGTGGCCAAGGGTGTTGCCAACCCATCGCCGGACGACAATCGCGTCCTGTTCGGCGGCGTCCAAGCATCTCTGCGCAACCATCGAG
>JANOKV010000610.1:0-3670 GCA_031419415.1 Hyphomicrobiales bacterium
CCGATGATGGCGGAGGCGGCGAGCCAGACCCAATGGCGCAGCCGTGCGAGGCCCATGGCGGATGCGGCGACGACGGCGAGATAGACCACCACCGGCCAATGGCTCGGGCGCACCGAGGAGACCAGCAGCGGCGCAGCATAAGCGCCGATGAGGCCGAAGCCCGCCAAGGCCGGCCCGTGCAGGGCGGCGGCGAACATCGTACCGATGGCGACGCCGCCGAGCAGGACGAACGTCGCTCCGCTGCCGATGAACCCGTAGAGCGCGTGGGCGGCGTAAATGGTGCCGAACATGGTGGCGGTACCGGCGGCGGTCAGCACGCTGGGAATGTGGGCGGCGGGGATCACGTCGATGCCCACATCGCGCTCGCCACGGCGGAACCACTCGCCGGCTGCCAGCAGAGCGGTGGCGAACAGGAGGCCCAAAACGATGCGCGCGCCGGGACCGAAATAGCCCTGCTCGATCGAGTAGCGCACGAGCAGGAGACCGCCGAGGCCCAACGCCAAGCCACCGAGCCAGACTGTCCATCGGGTGCCGAGCCATTCTTCCATCGAGATCGCTGCGGCCGGCGGTGGCGGCGGGACTGCGCCGTCCGCAACCGTCGGCGGTGGGATGGGCGGCACGGAACCGTCGGACGCATCGGAGTCCCGCGCCGCGGCGCCGGGCTGCCCGGGGGCCACGGCGATGGCGGGGGGGACGGCGCCCACGGGGGGGACTGGGGGCAGGGAAGGAGCTGGGGAGGCAACCGGGATCGGTTCCGGCGATGTCGGTGCAGTGGTGACTTCGGGCGCAGTTGGGGCCGGGGCTTCGATAGGCGGCGCCTGGGCCGGTGTTTCTGGCGCGCTGGGCGCGGCGGTTGGCTGCGCGGGCGGCGCAGCGGGTGAACTCGGAACCGACAGAGCAGACCCCAGACGCGCTATTTCGAGCCTCAGCTGATCGATGATCCGGTTGCTCTCACCCAGTTGCTTGGCGAGATCGTTGACCTTGCCCTTCAGGCCAGATGCTTTGAATAAGGCGACAATGGCGAGAACAAAGGCAATAAATTCAAGCATCGGACCACGACCTCGAAATGACGCGCGCCGCTCTTTGTGGCGCGCCAAAGCCAGTTGGGCGCCGCATCGAAAGCGTCGGCCCGGTGAAATCATTCCGGGCACTATAAGCGTCGAGTATTAAGCGGGGATAAGTCTGCGGCGCTATTTGGGCCGGGAGGGCGGCCTCCTGGTGTCTGGCCTTCGGCCTCACACCCTTTCCGCAACGTGCAACCGCAGCCGCTGCTCGGTCGCCGAGCGGTGTCAGGCCAGAGGCCAGACACCTGCTTCGGCTGATGCAACTCGTTCCGGGTCTGCGCTCGCGGCGATCAGGCGCCGGGGCGTTTGTATTGCCGGTTGGCGATCAGGTCTTCGACGACGGCGGGGTCGGCCAGCGTCGAGGTGTCGCCCAGATTGGAAAAGTCGTTCTCGGCGATCTTGCGCAGGATGCGGCGCATGATCTTGCCTGAGCGGGTTTTGGGAAGTCCCGGCGAGAACTGGATGAGATCGGGGCTCGCGGTCGGGCCGATGATCCGGCGGACGGTGGCGACGAGCTCCTTCTTGAGTTCATCCGAGCCCTCATTGCCGACCTTCAGGGTGACGTAGCAGTAGATGCCCTGTCCCTTGATGTCGTGGGGGTAGCCGACGACGGCGGCTTCGGCGACCTTGGTGTGGGCCACGAGCGCGCTTTCGACTTCGGCAGTGCCCAGGCGATGGCCCGAGACGTTGAGCACATCGTCGACGCGCCCCGTGATCCAGTAGTAGCCGTCTTCGTCGCGGCGACAGCCATCGCCGGTGAAGTACGTGCCCTTGTAGGCGGAGAAATAGGTCTGCACGAAGCGCTCGTGATCGCGGAACACGGTGCGCATCTGGCCGGGCCAACTGTCGAGCAACACGAGGTTACCCGAGGCCGCGCCCTCGAGCGTCACGCCCTTGTCGTCGACGAGCGCGGGGCGAATGCCGAAGAACGGTCGGGTGGCGGAGCCCGGCTTCAATTTGTTGGCGCCGGGCAGCGGCGTGATCAGGATGCCGCCCGTTTCCGTCTGCCACCAGGTGTCGACGATCGGGCAACGGCCGTCACCGACGACATGATGATACCACTCCCACGCTTCCGGATTGATTGGCTCACCGACCGAACCCAGAAGACGCAGCGACGCGCGGCTGGCGCGCTTCACGAAGTCATCGCCCGCGCCCATCAGCGCGCGAATGGCGGTGGGCGCGGTGTAGAAGGTGTTGACCTTCCACTTGTCGACGACGTGCCAGAAGCGGGACGCGGTCGGGTAATTGGGCACGCCCTCGAACATCAGCGTCGTGGCGCCGTTGGAGAGCGGTCCGTAGAGGATGTAGCTGTGGCCCGTGACCCAACCGACATCGGCGGTGCACCAATAAATTTCGCCGTCCTTGTAGTCGAAGACGTATTCGTGCGTCATCGAAGCGTAGACGAGATAACCGCCCGAGGTGTGCAGCACACCCTTCGGCTTGCCCGTCGAGCCAGACGTATAGAGGATGAACAGCGGGTCTTCCGCGCTCATCTCGACCGGAGGACAATCGGCGCTGACTTTGGCCAGCTCCTCGTCGAGCCACAAATCGCGCTTGGGATCGAAGGCGACCTTGCCGCCGGTGTGGCGCACGACCAGCACCTTCTCGTGGCCCTTGGCGCATTTGGCGAGCGCCTCGTCGGTGTTCTTTTTGAGCGGGATCGGGCGGCCACCGCGCACGCCCTCGTCGGAGGTGATGACGAACGAGCTGTCGGCATCCTCGATGCGGTTGGCAAGGCTGTCGGGCGAAAAGCCGCCGAAGACGACGGAATGGACGGCACCGATGCGCGCGCAGGCGAGCATGGCGTAAGCGGCCTCGGGGATCATCGGCAGGTAGATGGTGACGCGGTCGCCTTTCTTGACGCCGTTGGCTTTGAGCACGTTGGCGAACCGGCAGACGCGTTCGTGCAGTTGGCGATAGGTAATCTGCTCGTCGCGCGTGGGATCGTCGCCCTCCCAAATGATGGCGACCTTGTCGCCACGCGTCGGCAAATGGCGGTCGACGCAGTTGGCGCAAACGTTGAGCGTGCCGTCCTCGTACCATTTGATCGAGACGTTGGTGGGATCGAAGGAGGTGTTTTTGACTTTCGTATAGGGCTTCATCCAGTCGATGCGCTGGCCCACTTCGCCCCAGAACCCGTTCGGGTCCTCGAGCGAGCGCCGCATCATCGACTGATACTTCGTCTCGTCGATCTCGGCGCGGGCGGACCATTCGGCGGGAACGGCATAGACCTTCTCAGACATCGTTTCTCTCCCAGTGCAGTCAGGTTCAGTCCATTTATCGGCAGGATGGGCTCCCGGGCAAGAATTGCGTTCGGGGAGAGGGGCGCGCAAGATGGGGATGCGACGCGACACGTCACGGGGGACGACATGAGGACGACGCAGGCGCCCGAAGCCGGGCTCGCCGAAAGGGCGGTCGAGCTGCTGGCGGGGTTGGACCGGGCGGATGTCGGCGCCGCCCGATTGGCCGAACGCAACGGACCGGCCGCGCGTCTCAAGCCCGACGACTGGACCAGCGGTCCCCACCTCTGGCTGATCGACGCCGTCGGCGAACCGCGCGTTGTGGCGGAGGCGCTGGCCATGCTGGTCGAGACGCGGTTCAAGGAT
>JANOKV010000611.1:0-9400 GCA_031419415.1 Hyphomicrobiales bacterium
ATCCTTGAACCGCGTCTCGACCAGCATGGCCAGCGCCTCCGCCACAACGCGCGGTTCGCCGACGGCGTCGATCAGCCAGAGGTGGGGACCGCTGGTCCAGTCGTCGGGCTTGAGACGCGCGGCCGGTCCGTTGCGTTCGGCAAGGCGGGCGGCGACGGCGTCCGAAACGCTGGCCCAGGTCACGCACCCGACGGGCGCTCGCGACAGCACGACGACCATGTCGCCGATCGACGCCGAAATCAGCTTCGACATCGCCGTGCCGACGTGGGTCCGGTCCAACCCCGCCAGCAGCTCGGCTGCCCGTTCGGCGAGCCCGGCGTCGGGCGCCTCGATCGTCATCAATACGGCCCCTGCACCGGAAACTTCGGGCGGCGTTTCTCGACGAGAGATTTGTGGCCTTCGGTCATTTCGGGTCCGCCGAATCCCAAGAACTCGAGAGCGAGCGACGCATCGAACGTCGGGCCGGCCATGCGCAGCCAGTTGTTTAGCGAATGCTTGGTGAAGCGGATTGCCGTCTGCGCGCCGCCGAGCAGCTTGTCGCACACCGCATAAGCGGTCTCGAGCACCTTGTCGTCGTCGGCGACGAGCGAGACGAGACCCAAGCGTTCGGCTTCTTCGCCTTTCAGCGTTTCACACAGCATCAGGTAATATTTGGCCTTGGCCATGCCACACAGTAGCGGCCAGATGATCGCGGCGTGATCGCCCGCCGCCACGCCGAGCCGCGTGTGTCCATCGATAATGCGCGTATTGCGACCCGCAATGGTGATGTCACAGAGCAGGCCTGCGGCCAACCCCGCGCCCACCGCCACGCCCTCGAAAGCGCACACCGTCGGCTTGGAGCAGTTGATCACGTTGTAGACGATGTCGTTGGCTTCCTTCCACGCCCGCATGCGGGTCGGCCAGTCGCTGGCGATCCCCTCGACGAGTTGCATGTCGCCACCCGAGGAATAGACGCCGCCATCGCCACGGACCAGCACCACCTGCACGCTTTCGTCGCGATCGATGTCCTGCCAGATGCGCGCGAGTTCGCCGTGCCCCGCAGCGGTGACCGAGTTGAGCTTGCCAGGGTTGGACAAGATCACCTCGAGCAAGCCCGGCTTGGGGCGCGCGAATTTGAGATACGTATATTGGCTGGCGTCGATGGTCACGGGGGCTGCTCCTGATCGATCTGCTGAAAGTCTCGACCGACAGGTTACAAGCAATGCCGCCAGCCGCAAGCTACGTCGACGTTGCGAGCCCGCAAAGTTCGGGCGTCGCGACCGTGCAAGCCTCGAAGATCACAATTTCTGTTCGATCTTTTTTTCGAGCATCGGGATCACCTGGTGTCGCTCGGAGAGAAATGGATTGACGGCCAGCGCCTGCCGATAAACAGCCAGCGCCTCCTTGAAGCGCTCCGCCTCGATCAACATCATGGCGCGGCCGGCCAAGGCGCCGAAATGGCGGGGCTCGAGCGCCAGCACCTTGTCGATGTCGGCTTGCGAGCCCGCATGGTCGCCGATCATCCAGCGCAGCGTCGCACGTTGATTCCAGCCCTCGGCGAAATCAGGCGCGAGCGCGATCACGTCATCGAGCAGGTTGCCGGCCAGGGCGATGTGGCGTTGGGCCATGGCGACACCGGCCTGCATCATCCAGGTATCGATCTCAGCGCGGCCCGACAGCGACCAAGCCCGCCAAATCTCAGGCACGATCTCGCGCGCCACCTCGTCGTCACCGGCTTTGGCGAGCGCTGCAAAGAGCGCATCGAGCGTTACCCGCCGCGCGGCTTCGAATGCGACCCGATTCTCGGGCGCACTGGCGGCGGGCGGCGTTTGCGCGACGGCGGGCGAATTTCGGTCCGCCCAGACCATCGCCACGAGACCGATCAGGGCCAGCACGAAACCGCACCGCCGTGCAACCGTGCCAAGTGCGCAGTCGCGCATGCCTTCGCCCTCCGAGGTTTACAAGGCCACGAGAAGTCGGCCCAACAAACGGTGGGGATCGTGCAGCAGGCGCAAGCCTTCACCCGCAATCCGGCGCGTGATCGGATCGACCGGATCGGTCCTGGCCCACGCGCGATCCACGAACGACACCTCGACTGCCTCGCCGCCGTCGAACGTCAGATGACAAGCGCGGGCGCGACCACTGTCCACGTCCGTCCAGCCCTTCAGGGCGAGGCCCGCAGACGGCCAATCGATCTCGCGCATCCAGGCCTGCTCGTCCCGGAATTGCTCGGGGTCGTCGACGACGCAAACGAGGTCGACGTCACACTCGGCGTGGTCGCGCTGTGTGGGCGACCACGAGCCGACGAGCGCCAGTCCGTCGATGCCCGTATGCACGGCCGACCAGGATTGCAGTGCCGCCATGAGCCGTTCGAGCTGTGGGGTCGTAATGGTGTGCATTTTCGCCTCCTCAATACAAGGTCGTGCCGAAATTGCGCTTGGGATCGAACTCGAGCGACGGGCGGCCCGTGGGCTCGGCGGCGGGGCCAGGGGTCCGCGGCAGGAACCGGCCGGAGCCCGGCTTGGCCGCCGCCGACAATTTCCCGTCGTTGACGATCACCGCGCCGCGCCGCAACACCGTCGTCGGCCACCCCTCGATCTGGCGGCCCACATAGGGCGTATAGCGGGTATTGTCGTGCACGTCCTCGTCGCGGACGGTGACCTTGCGCTTGGGGTCCCAGATGCAGATGTCAGCGTCGGCCCCAATGGCGATCGAGCCCTTCCGGGCATCGAGGCCATACATGCGGGCGGGCGCCGTCGACGTCCATTCGACGAATTTCTGCAAGCCGTAGCGGCCTTTCGAGACCATGGCATCAAACAGCTGCGGCAAGCGCAGCTCGAGGCCCGGCATGCCGTTGGCGACCTGCTTGAAGGTCGGGTTCGGGTCGGCGCGCAACTTGCCCGTTCGGTCGAACCGGTAAGGCGCGTGATCTGACGAGATGAATTGCAAATCGCCGATCTCGAGCGCATGCCACAACGCCTCCTGATCGGATTTCAGTCGCAACGGTGGGCTGCAAATCCATTTGGCGCCGTCGAGCCCCGGCTTGTCGAGGTCGTCGACAGTGAGCGTCAGATATTGCGTGCAGGTCTCGGCGTGCATCTTCACGCCGCGCCCGCGCGCCTCGCGAATGACCTGCGCGCCTTCCGCCGTCGAGACGTGATAGACGATGACCGGCTGATCGATCAGCTCCGAGAAGGCCGCGAGGCGATAGATCGCCTCCGTCTCACACAATCTGGGGTGAGACAGCGCATGATATTTCGGCGCCGTGAAACCGCGCTCGACCAGACGCTTGCCCATCCAACTGATCATGCCGTCGTTCTCGGCGTGGACGCAGACCAGCGCCTTGTGCTCGCGTGCCGTCATCAGCACTTCGAGCAGCGGCTCGTCGGCAACGCGCGTCTTCTCGTAGGTCATGAAAATCTTGATCGAAGAATGACCCGACCGGATGAGTGGCGGCAATTCCTCCTTCAGCACCCGGTCGTTGGGGTCGGCCAGGATCATATGCAGCGCATAGTCGGCAATCGTGCCCTTGCGGGCGAGGCCATGGTAATCCTCGACGACCTTCGTCAGGCTGTTGCCGATGTGTTGGGCTGCAAAGCAGATCACCGTCGTCGTGCCGCCGAAGACTGCGGCCCCCGTCGCGCTCTCGAACGTGTCGGCGCCCATCACGTTCATGCCGGAGAGCTGCTCGATGTGGCAGTGCGCGTCGACGCCACCGGGCAGCACGTACTTGCCACGCGCATCGATTTCCCGGCCAGCGGCGCCCAGATCACGCCCGATGGCGACGATCTCCTCGCCTTTGATCGCCACATCTGCGACGTAACTGGCCGTCGAAGTCCCTACCGTGCCGCCACGAATGACGAGATCGAAATTGGCCATAATCGTCTCCCGAAAATCCGCCGGTGGCCGCGGTCGACGGAAAGGAAGGTCGCGGCAGGCCAGCACTCGTCCGATAGATTGGGCGATCGCGACGTTTCTGGCAAGGATGGTAGCGCACGCACCCCTGCCCGAAATTCAACCGATTTTCAGCAGCAAGCCGCCGTCCACCGGCAGCAGAACGCCGGTGATGTAGCGGGCTTCGTCGGAGGCGAGGAAGACGGCGGCGTTCGCCACATCGAAAGCATTGCCAGACTCCGACACAGCCAGCGGCACCATGGCGGCCCGTTCGGCGCGGACCTGATCGCGCGAGACGTTGCGCACTTTCACGCGCCGCTCGATCGCCATCGGCGTGTTCATGAGACCGGGCAGGATGGCGTTGATGCGGATGCCGAACGGCGCATTCTCGAAGGCCATGTGCTGGGTCATCGAGTTCACAGCGCCTTTGGAAGTCTTATAGGCGAGCGGCTGGCCGGCGGCGAACGAGGACGTCGATGAGATATTGACGATAGCGCCTGACTTTTGTTGCCGCATCACCGGCAACACATGCTTGATCGTCAGAAACATGCCGCGAATGTTCAGCGCCATCAGCTCGTCCCACATGGCCGCTTCGAGATCGACGGTGCCACCGTCGCCCCGCGCCCGACCCACGTTGTTGTGCAGGATGTCGATGCGGCCGTAGCGGGTGACGCACGTGTCGGCGATCGCCTTGGCATCGGCCTCTTTGGTGATGTCGGCCTGCAAGGTCGCGCCTTTGCCGCCTTTGGCCGTAATCATGCCCAGCGTTTCCTCGGCCCAAGCCGGGTTGAAATCGACGACGAGGACGGTGGCGCCCTCTTGCGCAAAGCGCAGACAGGTCGCCCGCCCGTTGCCCGTGGTCTCGCCCGGCTGCTGGCCGCCGCCGACGACGATCGCAATCTTGTCTTTCAACCGCATGACGCTTGCTCTTTCATGTGCGAGAACGGAAGCTATAGCCGACGGCAGGGTGCCTGCTCCGCACACCGTTGTCGATATCAATGCCCGCGCGAGCGCCCCTCGCCCCCGCCGACCCGGAGACGCCCATGACCGACCTTTATCCCAACGGCTGGCGCACGCATTCGCCGCGCTATCCCGATCCCGCCATTACGGCGTTCGATCCCCGCTTCGAGAAATACTGGATCAAGCTGTCGGCGATCGAGCGGATTGCGACGGGGTGCCGGTGGGCCGAGGGTCCGGCCTACTTCGGCGACGGGCGCTATCTGCTGTGGTCGGACATTCCCAACAACCGCATCGTGCGGTGGGACGAGGAGACGGGCCAGGTCTCGAACTACAGGAAGCCCGCCAACTGGGCGAACGGCAACACGCGCGACCGCCAGGGCCGGCTCGTCACTTGCGAGCACGGCCGCCGCCTCACGCGCACCGAGTACGACGGCTCCATCACGGTGCTGATGGACAATTACGAGGGCAAGAAGCTCAATTCACCCAACGATGTCGTCGTGCGCTCGGACGGGAGCCTCTGGTTCACCGATCCCTCGTTCGGCCTGATGGGCAATTACGAGGGCGAAAAGGCCGAGGCCGAATTGCCGATGGCCGTCTACCGGCTCGATCCGTCGACCGGCAAGGCCTCCATGCTGGTGGACAGCATTCCCGGCCCCAATGGACTGTGCTTTTCGCCAGACGAAAAAACCCTCTACATCGTCGAGTCCCGCGCCACGCCCAACCGCATCATCTCCGCGTGGGACGTGGTCGATGGGGGCCGAAAAATCGCCAACCGTCGCGTCCACATCGATGCCGGTCCGGGCACGCCGGACGGCATGCGCTGCGACATCGACGGCAACCTGTGGTGCGGCTGGGGCATGGGCGTGCCCGAACTCGACGGTGTGCGCGTCTTCGGCACGGATGGAAAGCCAATCGGCCATATCGCCCTGCCCGAACGCTGCGCCAACGTCTGCTTTGGCGGCTTGCGCCGCAACCGCCTATTCATGACCGCCTCGACGTCCGTTTATGCGCTCTACGTCCAGACCCAGGGTGCAGCGGGCGGCTGACGGTAGGATGGGGCGCTCTCGACTTGCCCGAAGGAGGCGATGTGCACGAACTCGGCTATGACGGCCCGACGACGATCGACGACGCCGTGGCGCTGCTCGCCCAGGGCAACGCGCGAGCGCTCGCAGGAGGCACAGATCTCGTGCCCCAGTTGCGGGAAGGCAGACGGCATGCATCGCGCGTCGTCGACCTGAAGCGGATTGCGGAACTGATCGCGATCCAGCGCTCGGCCGATGGGGGCTGGCGCATCGGTGCGGCCGCGAATGTGACCCGGCTGGCGCGCCATGCCGAGCTGGCGGTCGCGCATCCGGGCCTCATCGAGGCCGCGAGTTTGATCGGCAGCCTGCAAATCCAGAACCGCGCCACGCTCGGCGGCAACGTGTGCAACGCTGCTCCCTCGGCCGACGCCGTACCTGTGCTGATCGTGCTCGCCGCTCAGGCCGAAATTGCAGGGCCCGCCGGGCGCCGCATCGTCGCCATCGAGAGCATTCCCAGGTCGCCGGGCCAATCGATGCTCGCCCCCGGCGAGATCGTGGTGGCGATCCTGCTGCCGCCACCCGCTGCACGGCAAGCGGCCCGCTATCTGCGCATGACACCACGCCGGGAAATGGACATCGCCGTCGCCGGCGTGGGCGCTTTCATCGAACTCGATGCGGCAACGGGTATCATCGCGAGCGCGCGCGTCGCACTCGCCTCCGTCGCACCAACACCGATCCGCGCAGCAGCCGCCGAAGCAGTCCTCATTGGTCAACGGCCCACACTGGAGCTGTTCGCTGCGGCAGGAGCTGCGGCCGCACACGACGCCAAACCGATCTCCGACACGCGCGGCTCGGCCGACTACCGGCGCGAGCTTGTCGCTGTCCTCACGCGCCGGGCACTGACGCGCTGCGCCTCCGACCTCGGGATTCCCCTGCCATGAAGACGATCCTTACGCTAGATGTGAACGGCGAACCGCGCGAGGTGCTCGCCGATGGCCGCGACACCCTGCTCGAGCTGCTGCGCGATCGCCTCGGCCTGACGGGCACCAAGGAAGGGTGCAGCAACGGCAATTGCGGGACCTGCACGGTGCTGCTCGAGGGCGAGCCGGTGTGTGCCTGCCTCGTGCTGGCAGCGGAAGTCCACGGCGCGCGCGTCACCACCATCGAGGGCATCGCCACGGGCAACGATCTGCACCCCGTGCAAGCCGAACTCATCCGTCACGGCGGCACGCAGTGCGGGTTCTGCACGCCGGGCGTCGTGCTCTCGGCGGTGGCGCTGCTCGAGCGAAATCCACGGCCCACTGACGGCGATATCCGTCATGCCATCGCGGGCAATCTGTGCCGCTGCACGGGATACGATAAAATCGTCGAGGCAGTCGCGGCGGCCGCCCAAGGAGGCGCGCCATGACCACGACCAAAGCGCCATCCGAGCAAAAGGTCATCGGCCATCGCGCGCCCCGTGTCGATGGCGGCGAGCGCGTGACCGGCCGCGCCGTCTACCCGGCCGACCTGGTGCGCCCCGGTCTCGTGCATGGCGCCATCCTGCGCAGCCCGCATGCGCATGCCCGCATTCTTGCTATCGACACGTCGAAAGCGGCGGCCCTGAAGGGCGTACTCGCGGTCGTGACGGCGGCTGATTTTCCCGTCATCTCTCCCGGCACGATCATTCCGTTCGGCGAGACAGGCGCCGATGCCTGGATCTCGGCCGTGATTGTGCTCGCGCGGGATAAAGCCCTGTGGCGTGGACAACCGATCGCGGCCGTTGCGGCTCTCGATCCGCATATCGCCGCCGCAGCCCTGGACCTCATCGTCGTGCGCTGGGAACCCCTGCCGGCCGTCATGAGCATTGCTGCCGCCATGGCCCCCGATGCGCCGTTGGTCCACCCCGATATCAGACCGAAGGGCTTCGATGCGGGCGCGGCGATCCCGCGCAATGTGGGCGCGCGTACGCTGATCGAGCGTGGTGATGTGGCTGCCGCTCTCGCGTCAGCCGCCGCCGTCGGCCGAGTCGCCGCCGTCATCGATACCGGCCACCAAGGCTACATCGAGCCCCACGCCTGCATTGCGGAAGCCGACCCGCAAGGCAACGTCACGATCTGGGCCTCGACCCAGGGCGCGTTCCAGACCGAAATCCAAACGGCTGTCCTCCTCGACCTGCCACAGTCGAAGCTGAAGGTCATTCCGTTGGAAATCGGCGGCGGATTCGGCGGCAAGATCACCGTCCATGTCGAGCCGATCGCGGCGCGTCTGGCGCAAAAATGCGGGCGGCCGGTGAAGATCGTCATGTCGCGCGAGGAGATGCTGGCCGGCGGTTCGGGACCGGCTGCGGCTGCCGAGATCGAGGTCGCCGTCAGCGCTGCGGCCGATGGCACGCTCACCGCCATCGAGGGGCGCTACTTCTACGATACGGGCGGGCTTCCCGGCACGCCGACGACGCTCGTCATGCAGGCCTCGGCTGCGCACTACCAGTGCCCGAACATTCGTCTCGAAGGCATGGACGTGGTCACCAACAAGCCGCGCACGGAGGCCTATCGCGGTCCCGGCGGCATTCAGGCTGCCTTCGCGTTCGAACAGGCCATCGACGAGCTGGCGCTCGCGCTGCCAATGGATCCACTCGAGTTGCGCCGCCGAAACGCCGCCGTCACCGGCAGCACGATGCCGATCGGCACACCGTTCCCGCCGTTGGGTCTCACGACGGTTCTGGACAGTGTCGCGGCCCATGCCTGTTGGCGCGATCCCCTGGTCGCGGGGGCGCTGCCGCGCGGTCGGGGCCTCGCGCTCGGTTATTGGCGCGGCACATCCATGACCTCGGCCGCGCAAGTGATGATAGCCGGCGATGGCCGTGTGATGGTGTCGATGGGCACCGTCGATATCTCCGGAACCCGCACCACAATGGCGCAGGTCGCCGCCGAAGAATTCGAAATCTCGCTCGGCGACGTGTCCGTGAGCATGGGCGACACCAAATCTGCCGGCTACTCCGATGCCGCTGCCGGCAGCCGCGTTGGCCGCACCATGGCCGCCGCCGTCTCCGACGCCTGCCGCGATGCGCTGAGTCAATTGCGCGGCCGCGCCGCCGAGAAGTTGCAAGCCCCGCCGGAGGCCATCACTTACGCATCGGGCGTCTTTCGTTCGTCGCGCACGGGTAACGCCTCCCTCACCCTCTTCGACCTGATGCGCGCCACGCTGTCGGACGGCGCCGTCATCGGCCGGGGCGTTTCGACCAAGTTGCCGTTCGGCGTCGAGGTCGGCGCGCATGTCTGCGACGTGGAAGTCGATCCCGAAACCGGACAGGTCACGATCCTGCGCTATACAGCCTTCCAGGACGTCGGCCGCGCGCTCAATCCCATGGCCGTCGAAGGCCAGATCGAAGGCAGCGTCGTGCAGGGCCTCGGCTGGGCCTTGACCGAGCATTTCGACTATGCGGCCGATGGGCGGCTGCGCAATGCGAGCCTGCTCGATTACCGCATGCCGACGGCGCTCGACGTTCCCGCCATCGAATGTGTGATCCTCGAAGTGCCGGTGCCGGGCGTGCCCTACGGCCTGCG
>JANOKV010000612.1:0-4202 GCA_031419415.1 Hyphomicrobiales bacterium
CCTTGTCATGACAGTCAATCCAGGCTTTGGAGGGCAGGCCTTCATTCCCGCCATGACCGCGAAGATCGCACAGGTCCGCGCCATGATCGGCTCGCGGCCAATCCACATCGAAGTCGATGGCGGCGTCAATCCGCAGACGGCGGCATTGGCCGCAGCAGCGGGCGCTGATGTTCTGGTTGCCGGCAACGCGGCGTTTCAAGGTGGCCGGTACGTCGAGAATATTGCGGGGATCCGGCGGTCGGCGGAAGCCGCCCGCATGTAGTCACCAGTGATTGGGTGAGGTGGGCCATGGAGGGCGGTGAGTACGCTGAGATTGTGCGCAAACACTGGAGTTTTTGGGCCGCTGGCAAAAAAGCAGAAGCCCTGGCTCTGATGTCCGACGACTTGTTTTATGGCCTCTACGTTCCCGAGGATGTTTTATTTTTCGGCGGTGAAACTCAGGGCAAGGCTGCCGGCTCCGACCGGTTACAGACGATCCTCGATCACTTCTACTTGATGAAATTCAAAGGCGAAGTCATCAAGGTAATTGGGGCCGAAGTGCACGGTCGCGTCGAGTACTGTTTCCGCCACAAGGCCACGGGCGAGGACATAGACGGCACGATGCGCCAAGTCATCGAGTTCCGAGATGGCCTCATCGTGAGTTGGCGCGAGTACACTGATGTCGAACGCGTGCGCGCCTTCATGCGGCTCGTCTCCCATATCGCCCACAATCCTGGTGACAACTGAAAGATCAGTCGAAGCATAGGCTTTTCGGCCGAGAACGGATTACTGCCCGCGAAACACACCACCCTTGAAGAAGATTTGAAACGGCGTCGTGCCTGCGGCGTCACCCTCGAACGCCCGCCATTTGCCGTTGGTGCACAGCGTGCCACCGGCGGTAGGCACAGCATCGAACTCGACAACGTTGGAGTACACTTTCGGGTTGTCGCCCGATTCCACCGCCATGAAGGTGGTGACGCATTTGTCGCCTGTGATAACGGGATCGTAGCCTTTGATCGTGATGCCGCCACCACCCGTGGATGCAAAGGTGCTCGTGAGAACAGGCCAATTGTCGAAATCTTCGGCTGACCACGCAACGTGTCCCGACAGAGCAACGAACGACATGGCGTAGAGTGCATGTTTCAGCATTGTTACCTCGCTATGTTCAGGAGGAGAGCAATACGACGACGCTGCTGACGCACGATCGTTCCGTCGCGTCGTTCAACTTCTCGCGAGCATCAATCAGGCGGTTGGCTTTAGGCCGCGAAATTCATGCGTTCGATCTTGGCGCGCGTGAACGCGGGGCGCGCGGTCAGCCGTCGCCACCAGTCGGCGACGCGGGGGAATTGGTCGATCGTAATGCCATGTTCGGCCAATTCGTCGAAACGCACGGCGTAGGGCGACATGTTGATGTCGGCCAGCGAGAACTGTGACCCCGCCAGCCATGGGCCGTTCGACAAGTCCTTTTCCATCTGCCTCAACAAGTGTCGCAGCGTTGCCGCCGCCAGGTTCATTTCGTGCGCCGTATAAGGTTCGCGCGCGACGCGACGCCACTGCTCGCGGCGTTCCGGCATCGTGGTCGAGGCCATTTTTTCGGCCAGCTCCGCGTCGGTCCATTGGGACGCGGTGGGCCCCATCATTCGATTCCAGTTCATCACCTGAAAGCCCTTGATGGCGATGCTGTCTGCGAGGAACGTCCACTTGCGCATCACAGCCCGCTCGACGGGGTCGTGGGGCCGCAACGGCTTCTGCGGGAAAACGTCGTCGAGGTATTCGTTGATGGCGGTCGACTCGATGACGATGCGGCCCTTGTGGATCAGCGTGGGCACCACGCCGTTGGGGTTCAGCGCGAGATACTGCGGGGTATTCTGCTCGGATTTGAGGAGGCGCACGAAGATGCCGAGGTATTTCAGTTCTTTTTCTTCCAGCGCGAACCGCACGCGCCGCGACGCGCTCGACATCCACGCATGATAAAGAACGAGCTCGGCGTCTGGCACGGGATCGAAGACAGTCGGCATGATGGCTCCTCGGGGCGCGACGTCTATGGATTGCGGCAGCCATGATCGCACGGGCGCGGGGCGCTGTCAGGGACGCCTGCCGTCGCTGTCCCGCGATTGGCTTTCGGGTTCGGTGGCCCCGTCCTACTCTGGACCCGGTGCAGTTTCCAGCAACCACCGGAGAAACGACATGGACATCGAAGACCAGCGCAAGAATGGCCGCAAGATCCTGGGCGAAGTGATCGGCTCGGCCTACCTGGAGCGGCGAGATGCCTCGACCAATGATTTCAATCGGCCGTTACGACAGTTTTCGGAAACCTATGCCTTCGGCGATATCTGGGCGCGTCCGGGCATCCCGCGCAAGGTGCGCAGCATGTTGTGCATGGCGATGCTGACGGCATTGGGCAAACCACACGAGCTCGAGATCCACGTCAATTCGGCGATCAACAACGGCTGCACGGTCGAAGAAATTCAGGAAGTGCTCTACCAGACGGTCGCCTATTGCGGCATTCCAGCCACGATCGAAGCCTTCAAAGTCGCGGAAGCCGTTTTGAAAGACCGCGGACTGTTGAAGAGCTAGCGCGGTTTCTCGGCGAGGGACGGAGGGCCATCCTCGGGGCTTGCTCCCGAGGTGGCCATCCCTATAGTGCGCCGCTCGAGGCATTGAAGGAGTGGTCGGCTATGGCCGAAGTCAAATACGACGTGGTCGGCATCGGCAACGCGATCGTCGATATTCTCGGGCGCTGCACCGACCAGTTCCTCGTGGCGCAGGGGGCGGCCAAGGGCAGCATGCGCCTCGTCGATGCCGATACCGTTCGCAGCCTTTATGACACGATGGGGCCAGCCGTGGAAATTTCCGGTGGGTCGGTCGCCAATACGATGGTCGGGATCGCCTCGTTCAGTGGACGATCAGCCTTCATCGGCAAGGTCGCAACGGACGAGTTCGGCGGCATATTCGCCCACGATATCCGCGCGGCCGGCGTCACGTTCACCACGCCGCCGGCCGAGGCGGGCGAGCCGACCGCGCGTTCGCTGATCCTGGTGACGCCCGACGGCGAGCGAACGATGAACACGTTTCTAGGTGTCAGTCCGATGCTCAACCAGGGCGAGGTCGATGCCAATCTCATCGGAGCGAGTTCGATCCTGTACCTCGAGGGCTACCTCTTCGACCGACCGGAGGCCAAAGCCGCATTCCGGCAAGCCGCCAATATCGCCGTCAAGGCCGGGCGGCAGGTGGCGTTGTCGCTGTCGGATTCATTTTGCGTCGAGCGTCATCGCGCGGAGTTCCTGGAGTTCATCCGGGGACAAGTCGATGTTCTCATCGCCAACGAGGCAGAGATCACGGCGCTCTATCAGACGAAGAATTTCGATGAGGCAGCGCGTCGCGCACGAGCCGATGCCAAGCTCGTGGCCGTCACGCGCAGCGCGAAGGGCTCCGTCATTTTCAGCGACAGCAAGGCGACGACGATTGCCCCCTATCCCGTCGGTGCGGTGGTCGATACGACCGGGGCCGGAGACCTCTACGCAGCGGGTCTTCTCTTCGGTCTGGCGACGGGACGTCCCGTCGAAACGTGCGGACGTTTGGGCAGCTTGGCCGCCGCCGAAGCCATCAGCCACATGGGCGCGCGCCCGCAGTCGCCACTCGCTCAACTGGCGATCGCCAACGGCTTGTAACCGGTCCCTTCAGAGCTTGCGCAGCGCCACGCTATCGATGCGATGATTGGCGGCTTTGCGCAAAATGAGGCGGGCCCGTTGGCGCGTCGGGATGATATTCTCATCGAGGTTGATGCGATTGATGCCGTTCCAGATTTCCAACGCCTTGGCGATCGACTCTTCATGGCTGAGGGTCGCGTAGCGATGGAAGTAGGCGCCGGGATCGCGAAAGGCCGTGTTGCGTAGGCGCAGGAAACGGGTCACGTACCAGTTCTCGATGACGGCGGGGTCGGCATCGAGATAAATCGAGAAATCGAAGAAATCCGACACGAAGGGGATCGCCTCGCCGTCCTTGGGCAGGCGGGCCGGTTGCAGCACGTTCAATCCCTCGACGATGAGAATGTCGGGTCGATTGACGGCGACGTGCTGGCCCGGAATGATGTCGTAGTGAAAGTGGGAATAAGTCGGAGCAACGACGTTTGATTTCCCCGATTTGACGTCGCCCAGGAAGTTCAGAAGGCTTGCGGTATCGAAGCTCTCGGGGAACCCTTTGCGGTTCATCAGCCCACGCGT